>NZ_JAHWBL010000073.1:0-15275 GCF_029493445.1 Nocardioides sp. ChNu-99
TCGCCGCCCCGGCGGAGACCGCGGTCGTGCCGGCGGTCACCGCTCCCGCGGCGGCGCGCACCCCGCCTGCGGGCGACGACCGGCCCGACCGGCGCCGCTGGCTGGCGGCCGCGGCGGTCGCTGCAGTGCTGAGCGTCGTGGCCGGCGCGGGCACCCTGCTCGTCGACCGCGACGGCGACGGCGACTCCCCGTCGGCGGGCGCGTCCCCCACCGAGGGCTCCGACGCCCCGGAGGCGAGCGGGGTCGGTGCGCTGCTGGCCGAGAGCGAGACGGTGTACGGCGAGGTGGCCACCGCCGTCACCGGCACGGCCGACCTGGCCGGCCTGCCGGAGGCGGCCGCGGCCGCCCGCGACGCCGAGGCGGCGAGCGCCGAGCTGGTGACCCGCGCGGAGGCGCTCGACCCCGCCCCCTCCGAGGAGGAGGTGGCGCTGCTGACCCGGCGGCGCGACTTCGTGGCGACGGTCGCCGCCTTCGAGGGCCTCGACACGTCGACGCTGGCCAACTTCGGCGACCTCAACGCGGCGCTGCGCTCCAGCGCCGAGCTGCTCGACACCGCCGACGCGACGGTGTCGCTGCGGCAGGCCACCGCGTCCGGGTCGTCGGAGTCGGACGCCGCCGCGGGCGCCGACGGCGAGGCCGCCGAGATCGCCGCGGGCCGCACCGCGCAGCACCTCGCCGACCTCGTCGGCACCGCCGCCGCCCGCACGGCGACGGAGGACCTCACCGCCGTGCTGGGCCGCATCGAGCTGGCCGGGCGCACCGCCGAGGTCCGGGCCGCCGCGACCGGGGCGGCGACGCTCACGACGTACGTCCGCGCCGCGCGCACCGGCTTCCCCGACGACTCGAGCACCGCCGCCACGCTCGACGGGCTGCTGGGGATCCTGACGCCGGTCGGGGCGCTCGCGACCCTCGACGGCACGACCCTCGACCTGTGGGACGACGTCGACGACCCGTTCCGCGCGGCGGCGTCGTCGGCCGAGGGGATCCTCGGCGCGTCGGCGCAGGCGGCGTACTCCCAGCTCGACACCCTCGTCGCCGGCGCCCGCACCACCATCGCGGCCTGGGAGGCGGAGGTCGCCCGGCTCGAGGCCGCCGCCCCGGCGGCGGGGTCGGACGCCGCGCTCGAGGCGTACGCGACCGCCGCGGCCCCGCAGTTCGACCGCTACCGGGCCCTGCTCGCCGAGGTGCCGCTGCTGTCCGCCGACGCCCCGCCCAGCTCGCGCCAGGGCAACCGGCTGTTCCAGGCCTCGAACCGCCTCGCCGGCTTCGTCAGCGAGCTGCGCGGCGCCACCGTCCCGCCCGCCATGAGCGGCGGTCACGCCGCGCTCGTGCGGCTCGCGCAGGCCGGCCAGCGCGCCGCGGCGGAGGGCAACCAGGCGTCGCTGCAGGGCGAGCAGTGCGTCGCCCGCGGGGGTACGGCGAGCCAGTGCCGCCTGGGTGCGCAACCGTCGTGGCCCGCCTACACGAGCGCCCTGGGCGAGGCCCGGGCGCTCGACGCCGCCCGCACGACCTGGACCGACGCGCTCGAGGCGGCGCGGCGCGCCACCCCCGCCGCGGGCGCCTCCCCCACCCTGCCGCCCCGCCC
Source organism: Nocardioides sp. ChNu-99 (assembly GCF_029493445.1). Classification (NCBI taxonomy): domain Bacteria; kingdom Bacillati; phylum Actinomycetota; class Actinomycetes; order Propionibacteriales; family Nocardioidaceae; genus Nocardioides; species Nocardioides sp. ChNu-99. The sequence continues at coordinate 1,586 of NZ_JAHWBL010000073.1, forward strand.
CGAGGTCTGACGCCCCCCTCGAGTCGCGGTACCAGCGATAGCCACCGACTACCGCTCCTACCGCGACCCGCCGGCCGAGGGGTACGGCTGCAGCAGCTGGTCCACGGGCGCGTGGTCGTCGGTCAGCACGTCGGCGTCGCCGACCCACGCGTCGAGCTCGGCGCCGGCGAGCACCTCCCACCCGGTGTCGCGCTCGTCCAACCCGACGGCGACGGCGTCGAGGTCGACCTCGCGGTCGGCGGCGAGGACGACGAGGTTGCCCCCGTCCCCCGCCGGGCCCCGGCCGAGGTCGCCCGGCTCGCCGAGGACCGCGACGTGCGCGAAGACGTCCGCCAGCGTCGCCACCTCGGCGCGGGCGAACGCGAGGGCTCCGTGGTCGATGAGGTTCGCGGCGTAGACCCCGTCGGGGGCGAGCGCGCGCCGTACGTCGGACACGGCCTCGCGCGTCGTCAGGTGCCACGGCACACTGACCCCGCCGAACGCGTCGCCGACGACGAGGTCCCGGCTGCCGGGCTCGAGGCGCCCCAGCCCGAGGCGGCCGTCCTCGACCCGCACGGCCACCCCGTCGGGGGCTCCCTCGCCGCGCAGCCCCAGGAGCTCGCGGTCCACCCGCACGACGCCGGGGTCGATCTCGGAGACGAGGCTGCGGGTCCCGGGCCGCTCCGCGGCCAGCCACCGCGGGAAGGTCAGCCCGCCCCCGCCCAGGTGGTAGGCGTCGAGCGGCCCGTCCCCCGGGTGGGCCGCGTCCGTCACCGCCGCGAGGGCGCGGACGTAGGCGAACCGGAGGTACGTCGGGTCCTCGAGGTCGACGTAGGAGTGCTGCAGCCCGTCGAGCACCAGCACGCGACCGCCGTCGCGCTCGTCGTCCTCGACCACCGACGCGCAGTGGTAGGTCGTCTCGGCGTCGCAACCGCCCGGCGCGAGGGGCACGACCAGCGCCCCCAGCACCACGACGAGACCCGCGAGCCCGGCGCCCCGCGGCCGGCGGCGCCGCAGCAGCACCTCCACGAGCGCCGCCGTCACCACGAGCACCACGCCGAGCCCGACGAGGATCCCGCTCACCGGCACCCGCGAGACGAGCACGAAGCCGGTGAGCACCGTGCCGGCGATGGAGCCGACGGTCCCGATCCCCGACAGGCGCCCGACGACCGTGCCGGTCGTGGCCAGGTCGGTCAGCCGCAGCTTGGTCACCATCGGCGTCACCGCGGACAGCAGCGCGCCGGGCACCACGATGCTCGTCGTCGCGGCGAGCACCAGCAGCGTGCCGTCGCCCGACGACCCCGCCGCCCGCACGACCGCCGGCGTCAGCGCCACCGCTGCGCCCGAGATCCCGAGCGCCGGCGCGATCGTGCGCCGGGGGTCCACCAGGTCGGCCAGCCGCCCGCCGGCCCACGACCCGATCGCGATCGCGGCCAGCGCGACGCCGATGACGAGCGTGTTGGTCTCGAGCGTCAGCCCGAGGTACGGCGCGAGCAGCCGCAGCGCGACCAGCTCCACGACGAGCACGGCGGCCGACGAGCCGAAGACCAGCGCTGCCGCCCCGCGCGGGCCGACACCGGCGGACGCGCCGGGAGGAGCCGAGGAGTCGTCCATCAGGGGACGACCACCACCGGCACCGGCGAGGAGCGCACGATCTTCGTGGCGCTCGACCCGAGGAACACCCGCGACACCAGCCCGGCCGGCGACGACCCGACGACCAGCACGTCGCCGTCGTCCCACGGCAGCGAGCCCAGCGCGTGGGTCCAGTCGCGGCCGGTGGCGGTGCGGCTCGTGACGTCGTCGGGCAGCGAACCGGCGAGGCGGCGCAGGGCGGCGGCCTGCGCCGTACCGGCCTGCTCGACGAACGCGGCGAGCACGTCGGCCTCGCCGCGCACCTCGGGCGGGAACATGGTGCGGCCCTCCACCCCGAAGGTGACGACGCGCAGCGCGGCCCCGATGCGCACGCACATGCGGGCGGCCCGCTCGAGCGCGGCCTCGCTGGCGCGGTCGCCGCGGAAGGCGCAGGTCACGCGGCGCACCCGCGCGTCGGCGGCCGCGGTGTAGCCGCGGGGGGCGAGCGCCACCGGCAGCGGCGCCGAGTGGAGCAGGCGGTCGGCGGCCGAGCCGAGCACGACCCGGCCCCAGGCGCCGTCGTCACCGGACCCGACGGCCACCACCGAGGCGCCGACGCGCTCGGCCTCGGCGAGCAGCTGCTGCGGCACCGAGCGGCCGGGGACGGCCACGGCCTCGGTCTCGAGGTCGGGCGCGACCTCGGCCAGGGTCGCCCGGGCCTCGGCCACGACCGCCTCGCCGAGCTCGCGGGCCCAGGCGGCGTGCTCCCGGTCGGTGCCGCCCGGCAGCGGCGTGGGCCACGGGGCCGGTACGACGGCGACCGCGCGCAGCGGCAGCCCGGCGCTGCGGGCGAGGAGCGCGCCGTACGCCAGCGGAGCGCGCCCGGAGCCGTCCGCGCGTGGCGGGTGGCCGACGAGGACGGTCACCGCCCGTCCTCCGTCCCGGCCGCAGCGGGCGCGGTGCCCGGCGCCACGTCGTTGAGCACCGCGTGGCGCCGGCCCCACAGCAGGTAGAAGGCCAGCACGACCGCGAGCCAGCAGCCGAAGATGATCCAGGTGATGGCGGGCAGGCCGGACAGCACGTAGACGCAGACGACGATCGTCAGCAGCGGGGTCACCGGGAAGAACGGCACCCGGAACGGCCGCTCGAGGCCCGGCTGGCTGCGGCGCAGCACCATCACCCCGAGCGCCACGACGATGAAGGCCCCGAGCGTGCCGATCGAGACCGTGTCCCACAGGTAGTCGCTCGGCACGAAGCCCGCGACCAGGGCGACCACGACGGCGACGACCACGGTGGTGAACGTGGGCGTCAGCGTGCGGGGGCTCACCCGCGAGAACCGCTGCGGCAGCATGCCGTCGCGCCCCATCGCGAAGAGGATGCGCGTCTGGCCGTAGAGCGTCACCAGCGTCACCGAGAAGATCGAGACGACCGCGCCGGCGGCGAGCACCGTGCCGGGGATCGCGGAGCCCGTGATGTTCTCGAGGATCACCGAGAGCCCGGCGCTCTGCTGGTCGGGGTCGGAGAAGTCCTCGACCGGCTGCGACCCGACGCCGGCGAACGCGACGAGCACGTAGATGCCGATGACCACCGCCAGCGCGCCCATGATGGCGCGGGGCAGGGCCCGCTGCGGGTCCTTGACCTCCTCGCCGGCCGTCGACACGGCGTCGAGGCCGATGAAGGAGAAGAAGATCGTCGCGGCCGCCGCCGAGACGCCCGCCGCGCCCGCTCCCCAGAAGTTCCCGAACCGGTCGGCCTCGAAGGCCGTGAACGCGATGACGGCGAAGAGCACCAGCACCGCGAGCTTGACCACCACCATGATCGCGTTGGCCCGCGCCGACTCGCTGGCGCCGCGCACGAGCAGCACCATGCAGAGCAGCACGAGCACGACGGCGGGCAGGTTCACCAGGCCCGTCGGGCTGTCCTCGTAGGGGATCGGGGAGTACGAGAGGCTCTGCGGCAGGGAGACGCCGAGCGTCGCGTCGGTCAGCTCGTTGAAGTAGCCGGACCAGCCGACGGCCACGGCGGCCGAGCTCACGCCGTACTCGAGCAGGACGCAGGCCGCGATCACCATCGCGACCAGCTCGCCGAGGGAGTGGTAGGCGTAGGAGTACGTCGAGCCGCTGACGGGGATCGCGCTGGCCAGCTCGGCGTAGCAGATGGCCGACAGCCCGGCGGCGAGGCCGGCGACGAGGAACGCCACCACGACCGCGGGACCCGCGTCGGGCACGGCCTCCTGCAGCACGAAGAAGATGCCCGTGCCGACGGTGGCGCCGACGCCGAACATCATGAGCTGGAACGTGCTGAGCGTGCGCCCGAGCTCGGGACCGTCGTGCGGCCCCCGGGGTCGGGCGATCGGCTTGCGCCGCAGCAGCTGGGTGCCGAACGAGCTCGACGGACCGGCCAAGGGGGGCCTCCTCGCGGACGGGTGGGGAAACGCTAGTCCGCGGCCAGCACGGCGGGATGCACCGGGCCCCCGGGGCCGGGTTCCCAGCCGCGCAGGAACGCGAGCACGTCGGCGGCCGGCATCTCCGCACGGGCGGAAGGTCTCGCCGTCGGCGCCGAGGTAGACGTTGGCGCTGACGAACGCGGTGCCGCCGAGCTCCTCGGCCCACAGCTTGAGGCTCCGCCCGCCGGCGTACGTCGTGACGCTCACCGCCCAGGCACGCCCGCCGTACCGCACCGTCGACGCGCCGCGCGGCAGCCGCGCCACGAGGTCGGCGACGGGGGTGGCGCTCACCGGCCCAGCACGCGGTCGACGGCCGCGGTCGAGAGGTCCCACAGGCGGGTCGCGGTCGTCGGGTCCAGGGCCCAGCGGCGCACGCCGGCCCCGACCTGCGCGTCGTCGTCGACGGTCTCGGCCTCGTTGCCGTCCTCCAGGTAGCGCCCGCCGATGCCCTCGAGCTCGGGCGCGACGGCGGCGACCAGCGTGGTGGCCGCGCCCTGCTGGGGGGTCTTGAGCCCCTCGTAGCGGCGCCACTCCGCCTGCGTCTCCTCGGGCACGTGGCGCTGCAGCCGCGTCATGATGCCGCCGGGCATGAGGGCGTTGGCCGTGATGCCGTCGCCCGCCCAGCGGCGCGTGGCCTCGACCGCGAGCAGCACGTTGGCGGTCTTCGACTGGCCGTAGGCGCTCCACGGGTCGTAGGGGCGGCGCTCGAACTGGAGGTCGTCGAGCACGACCGGCGAGGCGAGGTGGCCGCTGGAGCTGACCGACACGATCCGTGCGCCCTCCGCGGCGAGCGCGTCGTGCAGGCCGGTGGTCAGGGCGTGGTGGCCGAGGTGGTTGGTGGCGAGCTGCAGCTCCCAGCCGTACGACGTGGTGCGGCGCTCCGGGACCGCCATCACGCCGGCGTTGTCCACCAGCAGGTGCAGCGGCCCGTCCCAGGCCTCGGCGAAGCGGGCGACGCCCACCAGGTCGACGAGGTCGAGGTGCGCGACCTCCACCGTCCCGGCGCCCCGGACGTCGGCCAGCGAGGCAGCGATGTCGGCGGCCGCGCGCCGCCCCGCCTCGACGTCCCGGACCGCGATGGTCACCTCGGCCCCGGCGCGCGCCAGGCTGCGGGCCGTCTCGACGCCGATGCCCGACGCGCCCCCGGTCACGACCGCGCGTCGCCCGGTGAGGTCCACCCCGGCGACGACCTCGTCGGCCGTCGAGCGGGCGCCGAAGCGGGTGGTGATCCTGGCCATCGCGTGCTCCTGTCCTCGGGCGGACCGGCTCCGCGGGCCGGCCACCCCACCATCGTGCCGGGCGGGGCCCCGGGGCCGGCCCGGGCAGCCTGCGAGACTGCGCGGGTGCGTGCCGTCGTCCAGCGAACCCTGTCCGCCCGCGTGCTCGTCGACGGCGCCGAGGTCGGCGCCACCGAGGGCGAGGGACTGCTCGTCTACCTGGGCGTCACGCACGACGACGGCCCCGCCGACGTCGCGTGGATCGCGCGCAAGGTCTGGGAGCTGCGCCTCCTGCGCGGGGAGCGCTCGGCCGCCGAGGCGGGCGCGCCCGTGCTCGTGGTCAGCCAGTTCACGCTGTACGGCGACGCGCGCAAGGGCCGCCGCCCGTCGTGGTCGGCCGCGGCGCCCGGCCCCGTCAGCGAGCCCCTGTACGACGCCACCTGCGCCGCGCTCGAGGAGCTCGGCGCCCGCGTCGCCCGCGGGGTCTTCGGCGCCGACATGCAGGTCGAGTCGGTCAACGACGGGCCCATCACCCTCGTGCTCGACTCGCCCCGCCCGGCGTGACGGCGGGGGAACCCGACCGGGCCGCGCGCCGTCGTACCCGCGTGCGCCGTCGCCTCCTCCTCGCCCTCACCGTCGTCCTGGCCGTCGCGGCGGCGTACGGCGGGTGGCGCGTCACCGGCGCACCCCGCACCCTCGACGGGGGTGACGGCACGACGGTCGTGGTGGGCGGCCGGGCCTCCGGCGGCTCGGACGCGCTCGCGTCCGGCTCGCTGACCGTCGTCGACGGCTGTCTCGGGATCGGCCGCACGGTCGTCGTCTGGCCCCACGGGACCGACGTCGTGGGCACCGACCCCCTCGTCGTGGACGTGCCGGGGGTGGGCGAGCGGTCCCTGGGCGACGACGTCGCCGTCGGCGGCGGGCAGGTGCACGGCTACCGCGCCGTACCCGAGGAGTGCGCAGGCCGCCCGCTGTTCCGTGCGGCGCCCGGATGAGCCCCGGCCGCCACCAGTGCCGCGTGGCGCCGCGGGACGCTCAGCCCCGCGGCACCACGTCGGCCCGCGAGGGCCCGCCGCGCCGTGCCACGATCTGCACCCGGTCGGCGCGGAAGAGGTCGTCGGAGAGCTCGAACGGCACGTCGTCGGCCGTCCTCGCCACGCGGTAGAGGTGCAGCAGGGCAGCGCCGGGGGGCACGTCGAGGTGCTCGGCCTCCCGCCGGGTCGCCTGCGCCACCGTGATGACCTCCTCGCTCACGTCGGGCGCGAGCCCGAACCGCTCCTCGAGGAGGGCGTAGAGCGAGCCCGCCAGGTCGGCCTGCGCCAGCCCCGGCACGAGCGCCGCGGGGAGACGCGCCCTGTCGAGCGACAGGGGGAGCCCGTCGGCGTACCGCACCCGCTCGACCTCGACCACCCGTGCGCCGGGGCCGAGCCCCAGCGCGGCGGCCTCGGTCGCGTCGGCGGCGCGCTCGCGCACGGAGAGCACCACGGTGGCCACCTCACGCCCACCGCCGACCGCCAGTCGCTGCGGGAGTCCGAGCTGCTCGGCGGCGTCGCGCTCGACGACGCCACGCACGAAGGTGCCGCCGCCGCGACCGGTGCGCCGCTCGAGCACGCCCGCGCGGTTGAGCGGCACGAGGGCGCTGCGCAGCGTGGCTCGGGAGACGCCGAAGCGCTCCGCCAGGGCCCGTTCGGTGCCGAGCCGGTCACCGGTGACCAGGGCACCGGTCGCGATCATCCGCACGATGCGCCGGCGCACCTCCTCGGCGACCGGCCCGCCCTCCGACTCCTGCACGGGCCCCATCCTGCCGGGCCGCTCAGGCCAGCGCCTCCGGCGACTCCGGCAGGGTCTGGCCGCCGTCGACCACCATCGACTGCCCGGTGACGTAGGCGGCCTCCCGCGAGGCGAGGAACGCGACCGCGTGCCCGATGTCCTCGGGCGTGCCGAGCGCCCCCAGGGGGATGGAGCGTGCCATCCGCGCCAGGTAGTCCTCTCCCAGGCCCGCCAGGCCCTCCGTCAGCACGTTGCCGGGCAGGACCGCGTTGACCGTGATGCGCGCCGGCGCCAGCTCGATCGCGGCGCTGCGCAGGAAGCCGAGCTGCGCGGCCTTCGTCGCGCCGTAGTGCGACCACCCCGGGTAGCCGGTGACCGGTCCCGTGATCGACGAGGTCATCACCACGCGGCCGCGGCCGGACGCGGTGAGCGCGGGCACCGCCGCCTGCACCGAGAAGATCGTGCCCTTCACGTTGACGGCGAAGACGGCGTCGACGTCCTCCTCGGTGAGCTCGGCCAGCCGCGCCTCCGGGAAGACGCCGGCGTTCGCGCACAGCACGTCGAGGCCACCGAGCGCCGCCACGGCCTCGTCGACGACGGCGGTGGCGGCGGCTCGCGAGCCGATGTCGCCGGCGACGGTGACGACCTCGCGGGCGCCCAGGGCGCGCAGGTCGTCGGCGGCGGCGGCGAGGGCGTCGGCGTCCCGGGCGGAGACCGCGACCGCGGCGCCGGCCGACGCGAGGACCCGGGCGATGCCGAGACCGATGCCACGGGAGCCACCGGTGACGAGGGCGCGGACGTCGGAGAGGTCGAACACGGGACGCTCCTTCGGAGGGGCGGGCAGGAGAGGCGCTACGGGCCCTCAGGCGGGTGCGCCGACGGCCAGCCAGGACGGGTCGTGCAGGTACCGGTCGGCGAGCAGCACCGTCCCGGCGGCGTACGAGGTGCCGAGCTGCTGCGCGGGTGGGGAGTCCGGATGGGTCCCCAGCCAGGCCGAGAGCATGAGGCGACGCAGGAGCACGAAGGTGGGCACCATGGCGTGGTCCGCGTCGGTCAGCGGCCGCACCGTCGTGTAGCCCGCGACCCACTCGGCGACGGTCGCCGGCGTCGACTCCTCGTGCTCGAGCCACGAGGTGACCGTGGCCAGGTCGTAGAGGAACCAGCCGAACCCGCAGTCGTCGAAGTCGATGACGGTGATCCCGCCGGCGTCGTCGATCATCAGGTTCGCGAGCCGCAGGTCGGCGTGCACCAGGCCGAAGCGGTCGGGTCCCGTGCCGTAGTCCGCGAGCCGCTCGGCCACGTGCTCCGCCGCCTCGGCCAGCAACGGGACCGCTGCGGCGGCCAGCCCGGGCACGTCACGCCAGGAGCCCCACCGGGCGTCGCGTCCGTCGCCCGTCCCGAGGCACGCCGCCGCGTCCCAGCGGAACCGGCGGAAGCCGTCGGGCAGCCTCCAGGCCTCGACCTGGCCGTGCATGCGGGCGGTCAGCGCGCCGAGCTCGGCGACGGGCAGCGGCAGGTCGGTCTCCTCCCCGTTCGCCCCGGCCACGTGCTCGAAGAGCGCCACGTGGCGATCGCCCTCGGGCCGCCTGATCGTCGTGAAGCGACGGCCGTCGAGCGTGGGCACGACGGCGGGCGTGCGCACCCCGACCTGGGTGCGCAGCGCGTCGGTCCACGCCATCTCCGAGGCGATCGACGCGGCGTCCTGGTAGCCGTGGCGGTGCACCCGGGCGACCACCGTCCGCCCGCCCTCGCGCACGCGGTAGGTGCCGTTCTCCGACAGGCTGAGCAGCCTGACGTCGGCGGCTCGGGTGAAGCCGTACGCCGGCAGCGCGGCGGCGAGCAGGGCGTCGCAGTCGACGGTGGTCAGCAGCACGGGGGGCTCTCCTGGGTCGGCACGAGCTCGATCCAACCCGCCACGATCGTGAGCAGACCAAATCACACGCAGGATTCACACACTTGTTACAAGCGAACTGACATGCTCGCCCTGCACTGACCAGACCAAAAAGGGGCGACGCGTGACCCAGACCTCGAGCATCCTCGACGCCAACGCCTTCACCGGCACGTCGGTCGACGGCTCCCTCGTGCGACGTCGGGAGCGGGCGCTCGGCCCGGCGTACCGGCTCTTCTACCGCGAGCCCGTCGAGCTGGTCCGCGGCAGCGGCGTGCACGTCTACGACGCCGACGGCCGGGAGTACCTCGACGCCTACAACAACGTCGCCTGCGTCGGCCACGCGCACCCGCGCGTGGTGGAGGCGGTCGCGCGCCAGGTCGGGCGGATCACCACGCACACGCGCTACCTCGACGCGTCGCTGGTCGGGTACGCCGAGCGCCTGCTCGCCACGTTCCCCGCCGCGCTCGACCGGGTCATGCTCACCTGCACGGGCTCGGAGGCCAACGACCTCGCGCTGCGCCTCGCCTTCGCCGCGACGGGCGGGACGGGGGTGATCGTGACGGAGGAGGCCTACCACGGCAACACCGCGCTGGTGACCGGCACGTCGCCGTCGCTGGGGGCCGGGGCGGCGCCGGGCGAGCACGTGTGGACCGTGCCCGCGCCCGACCCGGTGCGCCGCCCCGGCACCCCGGCCGAGGTGGCCGCCCGGTTCACCGCGGCCGTCGCGACGGCGCTGGAGGAGATGGCCGCCGCTGGCGTGCGTCCCGCAGCGCTGCTCGTCGACACGATCCTGTCCTCGGACGGCGTGCACGCGCACCCGGGCGGGCCCGGCGGGCTGCTCGCGGGGGCCGTCTCGGCCGTGCGTCGTGCCGGCGGCGTGCTGGTCGCCGACGAGGTGCAGCCGGGCTTCGCACGCACCGGCGAGCACGTGTGGGGCTTCGAGCGGCACGGCCTGGTCCCGGAGATCGCGACGCTCGGCAAGCCGATGGGCGGCGGTCTCCCGATCGCGGCCGTCGTCGCCCAGGAGGCCGTGCTGGCGCCGTTCGCCGGCACGACGCCGTACTTCAACACCTTCGGCGGGACGCACGTGAGCATCGCCGCGGCGACCGCGGTGCTCGACGTGATCGAGGCCGAGGGGCTGCAGCGACGGGCCGCCGACGTCGGCGCCGTGCTCGCCGAGGCCCTGCGCGACGTCGCCGCGCGCCACCCGGTCGCCGCGGACGTCCGCGGCGCCGGGCTCTACCTGGGCGTCGAGCTCGTCGCCGAGCCCGGCAGCACGGAGCCCGGGGGGGCGCTCGCCGCCGACGTGGTGAACGGGATGCGCGCCCGGGGGGTGCTCACCTCGGTGTGCGGCAGGTTCGGCAACACGCTCAAGGTGCGCCCGCCGCTGGTGTTCGGGCTGCGGGACGTCGAGCGCTACTGCACCCAGCTCGACGGGGTGCTGACCGATCTGGGGTGGTGAGGTCCACGTCGCTCCGCGGCGGCCGCGGCACGACCTCGGGTACCCCCTCCGGCACGGCCGCTGACCTGCGGCATCATTGCCCCCGGACGCCGGACGAGGGACCGTCGCCGCGACGAGGGGAGGGCCGGTGGACACCACGCCCCGGCTCACCGACCCGGCCCGCCTGCGCTCGGTCCGCGAGACCGGTGTCGGCCCCCGTCTGGACGCCGACCTCGAGCGGTTCGCCCGCCTCGCCTCGGCCGCCCTGGGCACGCCGGTCGCCCTCGTCTCGATCCTGGAGGGCGACCGCCAGGTCTTCCCCGGCCAGGTCGGCCTGCCCGAGCCGTGGGCGTCGGACCGCCAGACCCCGCTGAGCCACTCCGTGTGCCAGCACGTGACCGCGACCGCCGCGCCCCTCGTCGTCGCCGACACCCGCATCCTCGAGCTCACCCGCACCAGCCTCGCCATCCCCGACCTCGACGTGGTCGCCTACGCCGGGATGCCCCTGACCGACGCCGAGGGCGAGGTGTTCGGCGCCCTCTGCGCGATCGACCACGAGCCCCGCACCTGGAGCCCCGAGGAGCTGCAGGTGCTCACCGACCTCGCCGAGGCCTGCAGCGCCGAGCTGCGGCTGCGCATCGCGCTGCGCCGCGTCGCCGCCGCCCACCACGAGCTGGAGGAGGGCCGTCGTCGCTCCGAGCTCATGCTGCGGGCCGCCGTGGTGCTCGGCGACGCGACCGGGCTCTCCGACCTGCGCCAGCGGCTGCGCGACCTCGTCACCGAGCCGCTGCACCCGTCGTACGTCGGGCTCTCGCTCGTCCGCGACGACGGCCGGGTCCTGCGGGTCCCCGACCCGGGGCAGAGCGACGGCCTCGAGCTGCGCCACGCCACCTACAGCCTCGACGAGGCCTGGCCGACCAGTCGGTGCATCGGTGAGCAGCGCACGATCGTGGTGGCCGGCACCGACCAGCTCGCCGCCGACGGCTACGCCCCCCGCGTGCTCGAGGAGTGGCGCGCGCTCGGCCTCCAGGCGGCGACGTGCCTGCCCCTCGTCGGCAGCCAGCGCGTGCTCGGCGCCCTCACCCTCGGGTGGGACGCGCCGCACGCCGCCGCCCTGACCGAGGAGGCGGCGCTGCGCTCCGTCGCCGCCTTCGCGGCCACCGCGGTCGAGCGGGTCGGCGCCATCGAGCAGCGGATCACCGCGGCGACCCAGCTGCAGCGCTCCATGCTGAGCGTGCCGCCCGCGGTCGAGGGCCTCGAGATCGCGACCCTCTACCGGCCGGCGGCGACCGCCGACCTCGTGGGCGGCGACTGGTACGACGTGCACCGGCTGCCGGCGCCCGCCGACGGGTCGGGCCCCTCCCCCGTCGTGCTGACCGTCGGCGACATCACCGGTCACGACATGCGCGCCGCCGCCGTGATGGGCCAGGTCCGCAGCATGCTGCGCCAGGCCGGCAGCGACCGTCCCGAGGACGGGCCGGCCCACGCCGTGCTCGCCGTCGAGGCGGCCGCGCGCACGCTCGGCCTCGACGCCACCGGGACGCTCGTGCACGGCCACCTCGTGCCCGACACCGACGGGTGGACCCTCACCTGGGCCAACGCCGGCCACCCCTCTCCGCTCGTCCTCGCTGCCGACGGCAGCCGGACGGTGCTGCGCCAGGGCGACGTCATCCTCCACCCCGACCTCCGCGTCGAGGAGCGTCACGACCACCGGGTGCACCTGGCCCGGGGGTCCGTCCTGCTCGTGCACACCGACGGCCTGCTCGACGAGCGCCGCCCCGACCTCGACGAGATGCTCGACGAGGTCCTCACGGTGCTGGCGCGGCTGGTCCACGACGAGCGCCTGCCGCTCGACCGCGCCGTCGAGCACCTCGCCGACGAGCTCCTCGGGCGCCGCGCCGACGACGACGTCGCGATCCTCGCCGTCCGCCTCGGCTGACGGCGCCGCCTCGCCGCTCCCCGACCCCTCCCCGCCGCCGGCGCGCGGTGGCATAGTGGTCAGTCCACTGTGCGGCAACGGAGCAGGCTCCGGCGCGCGCCAGTGGGCTCCGGTCGCGGCGGGCCCGTCGGCGACCTCCCGGCCCGAGAGGACACCGTGACCGACGCACCCGCCCCGGCCCCCGACCCGACCGACCCCGGCGGCGGTCCGCTGCGCGACGTGCTGGTCGTCGACCTCTCCCGCGCACTGGCCGGGCCGCACGCGACGATGATGCTGGGCGACCTCGGCGCCCGCGTCGTCAAGGTCGAGGCGCCGGGCCACGGCGACGACACCCGCGGCTGGGGCCCGCCGTTCGTGGGCGACGAGGGCGAGCGGCAGTCGACGTACTTCCTCTCCGCCAACCGCAACAAGGAGTCCGTCGCCCTCGACCTCAAGGACCCGGCCGACAAGGACGTGCTGCTGCGCCTCGTCGACCGCGCCGACGTGCTGGTGGAGAACTTCCGCACCGGCGTGCTCGACCGCCTCGGCCTCGGCATCGAGACGCTGATGGAGCGCAACCCGCGCCTCGTCGTGCTCTCCATCACCGGCTTCGGCCACGACGGCCCCGAGGGCGGGCGCGCGGGCTACGACCAGATCGCGCAGGGCGAGGCCGGGCTCATGTCGCTGACCGGCTCCGGGCCCGACGACCCGCAGCGCGTCGGCGTGCCGATCGCCGACCTGCTGTCGGGGATGTACGGCGCGTACGGCGTGCTCGCCGCCCTGCACGAGCGCACCCTCACCGGGGTCGGCCGCGTCGTGCGCACCTCGCTGCTCGCCGCCACCGTCGGCGTCCATGCCTTCCAGGGCACCCGGTGGACCGTCGCCGGCGAGGTGGGGCGGGCGCAGGGCAACCACCACCCGTCGATCGCGCCGTACGGCCTGTTCCGCTGCCGCGACGGGGCGGTGCAGATCGCGCTCGGCAGCGAGGGCCTGTGGCGGAAGTTCTGCGCCGGCTTCGACCTCGACCCCGCGGCCGAGGGCCTCGCCACGAACTCCGAGCGGGTCGGTGCGCGCGAGCGGGTGATCGCGGTCGTCGAGGAGGTCTTCGCGAGCTGGGACGCCGCTCCCCTGCTGGCCCGGCTGGCCGAGATCGGGGTGCCGGCGGGCAAGGTCCGCACGCTCGACGAGGTCTACGCGTGGGACCAGACCCGCAGCCAGGGGCTGCTCGTCGACGTCGAGCACCCCACGCTCGGCCGGCTCTCGCTGCCCGGCCCGCCGCTGCGGTTCTTCGACGCCGCGGGGGCCGAGGTCACCCGCACCGACCACCAGGCGCCGCCGCTCCTCGACGCCGACGCCGAGGCACTGCGCGCCTGGCTGGACGCGCCGCCCGCCTGAGCCGAGCCGCCCGCCCGAGCCGAGCCGCCCGCCCGAGCCGGGGGCGCCCGCCCGAGCCGGG
>NZ_JAHWBL010000074.1:0-15220 GCF_029493445.1 Nocardioides sp. ChNu-99
GATCCACCGCCGCGACTCGCTGCGCGCCTCCGCGATCATGGCCGACCGCGCGTTCAAGGACCCGAAGCTCGAGGTGCTCTGGAACTCCGAGGTCGCCGAGATCCACGGCGGCGACAAGCTGGAGAGCGTCACGCTGCGCGACACCGTGACCGGGGAGACCCGGCCGCTGGAGGTCACCGGCCTGTTCGTGGCGATCGGCCACGACCCGCGCTCGGAGTTGCTCGGCGGTCAGGTCGACCTCGACGACGAGGGCTACGTGCTGGTGCGCCACCCCTCGACGGCGACGAACATCCCGGGCGTGTTCGCGGCCGGCGACCTGGTGGACCACCACTACCGCCAGGCGATCACCGCGGCCGGCACCGGCTGCGCCGCGGCGCTCGACGCCGAGCGCTACATCGCCGACCTGGACCACGCCGCGGTGACGCCGCAGGAGGCCCAGGACGCGGTCGCGGAGTCCGCCGCCGTCGAGACCGTGCAGACCGCCGGCCTCTGACGGCAAACACGCGGAAACAGCGGTGTCTCACAGGTGAGATTCGACCAAACTGGAGCTCACATTGGTCGTTTCTGACCCACCCTGTGGTTCTCGCTCGTGGCCGGTTCAACTGGTGTGCTGCGGGTGGGCAGGTTGTGAGCCGGCGGGAATGGTCGGGGGGATTTGCCGGTGGGTCCGGGCGACGGCCCGGTGGCGAGGTGCGGGGGGTGCGGCACGAATCGCGTGGGGTGATCGTGCCGCACCCTTCGTTGCATCCCGGACCGGACCCTCGTGTGGTGCGGACTTGTTGCCGCTGGGGGTCAGGAGTTGAGCAGGGCCTGCATGGTCTCGATCTCGGCGGTCTGGGACGCGGTGATGTCGGCGGCGAGGTCGATGGCGGGCTGGAACTGGCCGTTGTCCTGCTCGGCTTCGGCCATCTCTACTGCGCCGGTGTGGTGCTCGATCATCATCGTCAGCCACAGCTCCTCAAATCGGGCGTCGGGTGCGGCCTCCAGGGCGCTCATGTCCTCGGCCGACATCATGCCGGGCATCTCGTGGTCCATGCCCTCCATCGAGTCCGTCGCATCGCCGGAATCGTGGTCGCTGTGGCCGCCGTTGACGTGGTCGCGCATCGTCTCCGGAACCTCCTCGCCCCAGTTGAGGAGCCAGTCGGTGAAGGTCTCGATCTCCGGGGCCTGGGCTGCCCGGATCTGTTCGGCCAGCTGGTGGACCGCGGGGTCGAGGTTGCGGCCTTCGGTGAGGTCGACCATGACGAGGGCCTGGGAGTGGTGTTGGAGCATGTCGGACGCGAATGCGATGTCGGCGTCGTTGTGCTCGGTGGTCGAGGTCTCGGAGGAGGTGTCGGCTCCTTCGTCGTCGGTGCCGCACGCTGCTGCGGTGAGGCTGAGGGACAGGCCGAGCCCGAGAACGGTGACGGCTCGACGGGTGGTGTAGCGGTTACGCATGGAGGTTCTCCTGGTTCAGGTCTGACAGGGGGGCGGAATGTCGTCACCGCCGGCGCAGAGGAGTACCCGAGGGCCGGGGTGATGCAACGCCTGTCAGCACCTGATGATCGAGAACCTCCACACCGCAGGCGGGCCCGTGCCTGTTGGTGCGACCCTGCGGGTGATCTGCCTGATGACGGCGGGGGCCAGTACCGCCCACAACCGCGGGAGCCTGCAGGCGAGAGCGCCGAGGGCGAGAAGAGCGGCGGCTGCAAGCATCGCGGCGCAGAGCATCATGACGTGTTCCGCCCCGCCGTCCCCATGTGCCCCGTGACCGGCGTCGCGGTCGGTTTGGCCGGTGGTGGGGGCGTGTGTCTCCTCTGCGTGTTGGGCGGCCATGGTGACCTGCGACGGCCCTGGAATTGTTGTCGAGGAGGCACTGTGGTGAGTCGTGTCGAGGGCGGGTAGCAGCGCGTGCGTTGCGCTGAGGGCAGTCGTGTGCCCTGGTGGCCCGTCGATGTCCTTGGTGGTGAGGGCGTGCATGCCCAGGATTCCGAACGCGATCGCAGCGATCACCACAACAGCCAGGCGACGGCGTCGAAGCGGGGAATGGGTGTGCCGCTGAGTCAGCCGGCTCCGAACCCCGCCGGGACTAGGGCCGTGACGAAGAAGGCTTCCGCCGGCGCTCGTCATGGGGCTCACCTCCTCCACCCCGCAGTTTACGGAACCGCTCACACCGAGAGGATACCCCCAGGGGGTATGTAGAGTGAGGACGACTCAATCGCTGAGGTGGGAAAAGAGATGAGCGAAGCGCCGCACCACCACGACCACGACGACCACCACGACCACCACGACCACCACGACCACCAGGGTGGGTCTGGGAGCTCGCGGTCGACGGCGGTCAGCGCGACCCTGCACTGCCTCACCGGGTGCGCGATCGGGGAGATCGTCGGACTGATGATCGGCACGGCGGTCGGCTTGAGCGCCGGGTGGACGATCGTGCTCGCCGTCGGTCTCGCGTTCCTGTTCGGCTACCTGCTCTCGACGCTCCCGCTGCTCAAGGCGGGCCTCGGGGTGGGGACCGCTCTCGGTGTCGTGCTCGCCGCTGACACCCTCTCGATCGCCACGATGGAGCTCGTCGACAACGCCGTCATGGCGCTCGTTCCCGGGGCGATGGACGCGGGCCTCGTCAACAGCACGTTCTGGCTCGCGATGATGTTCGCGCTCACGGTGGCGTTCTTCGCCGCGTACCCGGTCAACCGCTACCTGCTGGCGCGCGGCAAGGGACACGCCCTCACCCACCGCTATCACCACGCCGCCGGCGAGGTGACCGGCGCGCGTCGCTACATCCCCTCCCTGGAGACACCGGTGCTGGTGGGCGTCATCGCCGCCTTCATGCTCGGCGGTCTGGTCGTGTCGCTAGCCGACGAGCTGAGCACTGGGGGCGGCGCGCCCCCGCACGCGCTGCCGACGAGCGCCGCTCTGAAGCCCTTCTGAACTGGAGATTCGTCAGGACTTCCTGCTGAAGAGCCGGTTGAGCAGTCCGAATGCGGGCGCGGTCTCCTGGTGCCCGGTGCAGCGGTCCGCGCGAGGGACCCCGGTGAGGACCTGGTCTACGTGCTGGCCGCAGCCGGCCCAGGTCGTCCTGCCGCACTTCTTGCAGGTGACTGCTCGACACATGGTGGTCTGCGGGGTCAGCCGTGGGAGAACGTGATGGTGGGCAGGACGCGGCGCAGCCAGAAGGGGCTCCACCAGGCCGCGCGCCCGGTGAGGCGCAGCATCACGGGCAGCAGGACGAGCCTGACGAGGAAGGCGTCGAGCAGCACCGCGACGCCGAGCACGACACCCATCTCCTTCGGGGGGATCGGACCGGAAAGCGCGAAGGTGAAGAACACCGCGACCATCACCGCCCCGGCGGCGAAGATGACACGCCCGGAGCGGGCCAGCGCCTCGACCATGGCGACGTGGGCGTCGCCGGTCCGTTCGTACTGCTCCTTCGCGGAGGCCAGCAGGAACACGGTGTAGTCCATCGCGATCGCGAAGATCATCGCGAAGAAGAACACCGGTGACCACGCGTCGAGGAAGCCCTGGCTCTCGAAGCCGAGCAGGTCGGCGCCGATGCCGTCCTGGAAGACGAGCCGGGCGACCCCGAACGCGGCGGCCGTCGAGAGCAGGCTCGCGAGCGTGCCGAGCAGCGAGATCAGCGGCGCCTGCAGCGCCACGAGCAGCAGGAGGAAGCCGAGCACCAGGACGACGCCGATCACGAGCGGAGTGGACTCGTCCAGCTGCGCCTTCAGATCGAGGTTCTCCACCGGCGCCCCGCCCACGAGCGCGCTGTCGGGCAGGTCGGCGCGGAGCCGGTCGACCGTCTCGCCGAGCCCGGGGTCGGACGGGTCGACGGTGGGCACCGCCTGGAGGAGCACGAGCCCGCTGTCGTCGCTCGCCGGCATCGGCGGGAGCGCGGCGGAGATCCCGGCGTCGTCCGCGAGCACGGCGGACGCGGCGTCGGCGTCCGCGGCGTCGGCGACGACCTGCAGCGTCCCGGGCGCGCCTTCGCCGAAGGCGTCCTGCACGACGTCGTACCCGGCACGGGCGCTGGCGTCCTCGGGCAGCACCTTGATGGAGGGCATCGCCGTCGTGAGCCCCACGATCGGCGCAGCGAGCGCGAGCAGCACCACCGTGGCCGTCGCGCCCCAGAGGAGCGGGCGTCTCCAGAGCCGCTCGCCCCAGGCGGCGAACCTCGCGGAGCGGTGCTCCCCGGCGCCGAGGCGGGGCAGGGACAGCTTGTCGATGCGGTGGTCGAGCTTGGTGAGCACCAGGGGCAGCAGGGTGAGGGTGGCGCCCAGGATGAACACGACCGCGATCATGATGCCGCCGGCCATCGAGCGGAACGACGGTGACGGCACGAGCATCACCGCCGACAACGAGACGAGCACGGTGACCCCGGAGAGCAGGACGGCCTTGCCGGCGGTGTCCATGGTCTCGGCGACCGCCCCGCGCACCGAGCTGCCGGAGGCCGCGCGCGTGGCGCGGTAGCGGGCGACGAGGAAGAGGGCGTAGTCGATGCCCAGGGCGAGGGCGAACATCATGGCGAAGTTCATCGCCCAGATCGACACCGGCACGAGCTCGTTGACGAGCACCAGGGAGCCGGCCGAGGCGATGAGGCCGGCGAGGGTGAGCATCAACGGGAGACCGGCGGCGACGAGCGCACCGAAGGCGATCACGAGGATCACCATCGTGACCGGCCACGAGATCATCTCCGACGTCAGCATCGCCTCGAGGTTGGCCTCGTTGAAGTCCGACCAGAGCAGCGACGAACCGGTGGGTTTCACCTCCACGCCGTCGACGGAGAGCGCCTGCAGGTCGTCCTTGAGGTCGGTCGCGACCCGCACCATCTCGTTGGTGTCGACCCCGGCCCCGGCCAGGACGATCGCGGTGCTGCCGTCCTCGCTCAGCGTCGCTCCGGGCATCGGGGCGACGACGTCGGCGATGCGGGGCTCGGCCTCGAGCACCCGGGTCACCTCGTCGAGCACCGCGGCGCCGGCACCCTCGGTGACCGCACCCTCCTCGGCGCGCACGACGACCTGGATGGCCGAGGAGGCGTTGCCCCCGAAGCTCGCGCGGGCCAGCTCACGGGCGGCGACCGACTCGGAGCCGTCGGCCTGCCAGCCCGCGCCCGAGAGGTTGTGCTCGACCTGCGGGGCGAAGGCCCCGAGGCCGATGACGAGCAGGAGCCACACCCCGGTGACGATCCGGGCGTGGTCGGTGACCCAGACGCCGAGGCGTCCGAGGGGTCCGGGGCGGGGGCCCGGGGGGACGTCCGAGGCCTGGGAGGGGTGCTCGTGGGCGGTCGTGCTCATGGAGGGTCCGTTCTGGTGAGGGTGAGCAGGAGTGGTCAGACGAGGGCGGGCAGGGCCCGGGCCGCGGTGTAGCCCGCGATGGCGAGGACGAGGACGGTGAACCCGGCCGAGAGCCGACGGGGATCGACCCGGCCGGCGAGCCGGGCTCCGGCGACGGCGGCCAGCGCGGAGCTGAGGGTGAGCACCAGCACGACGCCCCAGTCCGGCGAGGTGCCGACCCCCGCCCGGGTCGCCAGGGCGGTCGCACTGGTGATCGTGATGACCACGAGCGACGTGCCGGCGGCGTACGGGAGCGGCAGGCCGAGGGCGAGCAGCAGCGCGGGTACGACGAGAAACCCGCCCCCGACGCCGAGGAAGCCGGTGAGCAGCCCCACCAGGGTGGCGGTGACCGCCACCTTGATCGCCCGCGGGCAGGCACAGGCGAAGGTCGGGCTGAAGGTGAGGATCGGGTCGTCCAGGGCGGGTCGCGCCGCGTGCGCGGGGCCGGCGGGCTGCCGCACCAGTCGCCACGCCATGAGCGTGCCGACCAGGAGCATCAGGGCCGCGAACGCGGCGAGCAGCGCGGCCTCGTCGACGAGGGCGGCCACCCTGGCCCCGACCACGGCGCCGCCGACGGCGACCGCCCCGAAGGTCGTGCCGCGGGCGAGCAGGACGTTGCCGGAGCGCCGAGCGGCCACGGCGCCCACGAGCGCGGTCACCCCGACCACGACCAGCGAGCCGGTCGTCGCCTGCGCGGGTGACTGGTCGAGCAGGAACATGAGCACCGGCACGGCGAGGATCGAGCCACCGCTGCCGAGCGCGCCCAGGCCCAGCCCGATCAGTACCCCGGCCACGACGGCCACGAGGAAAGTCACGTCGCGGGGCCCACGAGGTGCAGCCCGACCGCCTCGGCATGGTCGAAGGTGTCGTCGACGGCGACGGTGATGCGGCCGCGGGCGTCGAGCATCGAGGCGGCGACCGACGCTCGGTAGCCGCCGGCGCAGTGCACCCACACCTCACCGGCCGGCACCTCGTCGAGGCGGCCCCACAGCTCGTGGAGCGGGATGTTCACGGCACCCCTAATCGCCGCGGCGTCGTGCTCGTCGGCGCGGCGCACGTCGAGCACGACCACCTCGCGGTGGTGGCGCACCTGCGCGAGGTCGGCGAAGGTGCCCGTCGCGAAACCGGCCGGCGCGTCGCCTGCGGCGACCCAGTCCGCGGGCCCACCGGTCGCGTGGGCAGCCGGACGGTCGATGCCGATGCGGACCAGTTCGCGCTGCGCGTCGCTGACCTGCGCGGCGCTCTCCCCGAGGAGGGTGAGCGGGGTGCCCCACGGGATCAGCCAGCCGAGGTACGTCGCGAAGCCGCCGTCGAGGCCGAAGTTCAGGGCGCCCCGGGCATGCCCGGCAGCGAACGCGGTGCGGTGGCGCAGGTCGACGACCCACTCGCCGCCCTCGATGCGGCGCCGCAGCTCCTCGGCGTCGGCCCGCGCCGGAGCGCTCAGGTCCGGCGCCGAGGGCCCGGCCGCGTTGGCGGGTGCCATGTGGGCGTAGTACGCCGGCCAGGGGCCCAGCCCGGCGAGGAGCTCGCGGACGTAGCTCTCCTCGTCCTGCGTCAGCGCGGGATTGGTCGTCCGCTCGCGGCCGATGGTCGAGGACGTGGCGTCGGACTGGGTCGCGGAGCAGAACGACCCGAAACCGTGGGTCGGGAACACCTCGGCCGAGTCGGGCAGCAGCGTGGCCAGCCGGTGCGCGGAGGCGTGCTGGTGACGCACCAGGGCGTCGGTGTGCTCGTCGCCGAGCAGGTCGGGGCGTCCCGTGGCGCCGAAGAGCAGCGACCCGCCGGAGAACACGCCCACCTCGGTGTCGGGCCGGTCGTCGTCGCGGACCTCGCGGAGTGCGTAGGACACGTGGTGGAAGGTGTGCCCGGGCGTGGCCAGCACCGTCAGCACCATCCGGCGGCCGACCCGGATCTCGTCACCGTCCACCACGGGCACGCGCTCGAACGACACCTCCTCGGCGCCGTTGACGACGTACGACGCCCCGGTGGCGGACGCCAGGGCGAGGCCGCCCGTGACGTAGTCGTTGTGGAGGTGCGTCTCCAGGACGTGGGTGAGCCGCACCCCGTGCTCGTCGAGCAGCGCGAGTACACGGTCGATGTCGCGCTGGGGGTCGACGACGAACGCCGACTCACCGTCGTGCACGAGGTAGCTGCGATCGCCCAGCGTCGGGGTCTCGACGGGGACGATGGTGAGGGCGGTGAGCGCGGTGGTCACGTCTCCACCGCCCGGGATCCGCGGGCCAGCGGTCGCCCCGACCGCGCCCAGGCGCTGGTGCCGCCGCGCACGTTCACGGCGTCGAACCCCAGTGCAGTCAGCATCTCGACCACCGCCGCACTGCGGTTGCCCGAGGCGCAGACGACGTGGATCCGCGCGTCACGGTCGAGCTCGTCGATCCGGTCTGCGAGGCGGCCCATTCGAATGTGGTGGGCGCCCGGCACGTGGCCCTCGGCGTACTCGGCCGGCTCACGCACGTCGACGACCCTGGCGCCGCGCTCGATCGCTGCGGAGAGCTGCTCGACTTCGATCTCCTGCATGGGTCTTCATTCCTTTCAGTCTCGGAACCCCCTGGGGGGTTAATCGGAACCTAACAGAACCCCCCAGGGGGTTGTACAGTCAGAGTGGACGACGCCCCAGGGACCTCTTCGGCCCCACGCCCTTCACCGACGAAAGGCAGGACCCCAATGACGGACTACACGCTCTCGGTCACCACGGACCGCGGGTACGACGAGACGGTCGCGGCCGTGCGCGAGGAGCTCGCGGAGGCGGGGTTCGGCGTGCTGACCGAGATCGACCTGCGCGCCACCCTGAAGGCCAAGCTCGACGTCGACGTCGCCCCTCAGGTGATCCTGGGCGCGTGCCGCCCGCAGCTGGCCCACGAGGCGCTGCAGGCCGACCCATCGATCGCCGCACTGCTGCCGTGCAACGTGGTGGTGCGCTCGACCGGGGAAACGACGACCGTGGTCGAGGCCTTCGACCCGGCGGTCATGACCTCGTTCTCCGGCGACGCGGGCGAGGTCCTCCGTCGCGTCTCGCAGGACGCCCGGACCCGGCTCTCGTCGGCCCTCGCGGCCGTCGCCACCCGAGGAGAGCAGTCGTGACGGACCTCGACCCGACCGAGATCAAAGCGATCACCACCCGCATGAAGCGCGCCAACGGACACCTCGCGAGCGTCATCCGGATGATGGAGGAGGGCTCGTCCTGCGAGGACGTCCTGACCCAACTGGCTGCCGTCAACAAGGCGCTCTCACGCGCCGGCTACGCGATCGTCGCCACCGGCCTGCAGCACTGCCTGGCCGACGCCGGCGAGGAGGGCATCGACGCCGTCGACGTGAAGAAGATGGAGAAGCTGTTTCTAGCGCTCGCCTGACGGGGGCCGTGGAGTCGCGTGCCCCAAGGTGTGGTCCACAAACGGCGGTTTGTGATCTTCCAGACCGCCTGGCGGTTCCGCAGGCAAGGTCCCGGACAATCAATCGGCGCGACCGGGCGTCGACTTGGGCCTTGAGAGGATCAGTCATGCAGTTGGTTGGCCCGCGCGCTGGGGACCGATGGATTGCCAGGCAGGTCGTTCTGTCCGGCCTATGGTTCTTGCTGCCCCTAGCGCTGGCGGCAGTCGGCGTTTCCCTGATTGACGGCCCGCCGACCTGGGCTGAGCTACGCGCAGGCGCTGCGCCGCTTGCGGCCGCAGCCGGCTTGGGGCTGCTGTGGGGTGGGTTCCGGGCTTCGTACTGGTGCCGGAGGCTGGGCGACAACACGGTGGACCTCGCGGGCGATGAACTGGTTCTTTGCACCCGACGCGGCTCGCAGCGACTTGAGTTAGCCCGCATTCGAGGCGCGCGTGTCGACGGCCGGCTCCGATGGTTCGACTTCGTGCAGGTACCGGCTGGGGGCGAGGGGCCACCGCGCCTGCGGCTGTTCCATGATGGCGAGCTGGTGATGTCGGAGCCGTTGCTGATCTGGGGGGACCGCCGGGCTCAGCACATTCAGGACCTGTTGCGGGCCGAGACCGGCTGATTCCAGCACTGTCGATCTCAAGAATGCTCGATGGTCTTCGCCATCTTCAGCGGTCTGCAAGTCATTAGTGCGCCGAGCGGGACAGTGGTGCGCAATCGTTCTTTTCTGAGCCTGCCGTTCTTCGAGCGTTCCAGGGCCACATCGCGGTGGGTCAGAACCCGTAGCCGAAAACTACGGCTCACTAGAGGCCCGCCTACCGTTTGTGAACCTGACTGCCTCAAGTGGTGTGCCGCCGCCCAGCCCGCCGGCTGCTGAGCCGGTGCCGCCTCGGTGCAGACCCTGGTGCGCCGTGCGCGCGCGTACGACCGGCGACCAGCAGCCCGAGCTGCCGGTCGACGCGTCGGGCGCGGCACGTGTGGAGCGTGTGTCCGTGGAGGCCGTGACTGGGGCGGCGGCGTCCTGGCCGAGACCGACGCGGTGCTGGACCACCGCTCAGGAGGTGGGCAGGGTCACCACGAAGCGGGCGCCGCCGAGCGGTGAGGTCACGACGGCGGCGTCGCCGCCGTGCGCCCGCGCCACCTCGCGGACGATGGCCAGGCCCAGCCCGCTGCCGCCGTCGTCGCGGGCCCGGGCCTCGTCGAGGCGCACGAAGCGCTCGAAGACGCGGTCGCGGTCGGCCGGGGGCACCCCGGACCCGTCGTCGTCCACGACGAGCTCCACGACGCCGTCGGGCCGGGCGCCGGAGGACAAGGTGTGGCTTTCGCCGTTATATGGCGGGGTTCTGTCGACGCTCTGTGGCGGCATCTGCTCATGGCGATACACGCGAGCACCGGTCTGGTCACAGATAGCGGCAGACGGTCGTGGTGTCGCATTTGGTGGGGTCGCTGGTGGTGGCACTGTGGTGAAGGTGCGCGACGGTGTGTCGCAGTGCTTGCAGGTCGGCGATTTGGCGGTCCAGGTCGCCCAGGTGGGCTTCGAGCAGGGCGTGCACGTGCTGGCAGGGTGCGACTCCGGCGTCGCGGATGTCGAGGATCTCGCGAATCTGGGCCAGGGTGAGCCCAGCGGTGCGGCCGCGGCGAACGAAGTCCAGGCGCGCCAGGGCCGCAGGGGTGTAGTCGCGGTATCCGTTGGCGGTGCGCTCAGGCGCAGGTAGTAGGCCGGCTTCTTCGTAGAAGCGCAGCGTCTTGGTTGTGGTGCCGCTGGCCACGGCCAACTCACCGATGCGCACAGTGGCCCCTTTCTCGGCTCTCGTCCATGTTCGCCTTGACCTTCCCCTGCGCTGGAACGTCCACTATGGACGCTGAAGAGGGGTCACGCGAAGGAAGGTGGGCAAATGGGTGTGGACTACGACGTCGATCTGGCCGTGATCGGCTCAGGAGGCGCGGCGATGTCCGCCGCCATCGCGGCCAGCCAGGCCGGTAAGAGCGTCGTGCTGGTTGAGCGCGGTGTTCTGGGCGGGACGTGCGTGAACATCGGCTGCGTGCCGTCCAAGACGCTCCTGGCGGCCGCCGGGGCCCGGCACGCCGCGCTCACCAATCCCTTCAAAGGTGCCCCAACGTCAGCCGCACCGGTGAACCTCGGCGATCTGGTGGCCCAGAAGGACGCACTCATCGAGCGCCTGCGTGATGCGAAGTACGCCGATGTGGCCGCTGCCTACGGCTTCCAGGTCCGCCCAGGCCAGGCCAGCTTCCTGGACGGGGACACCCTGGCCGTCGACGGCCAGGCGCTGCGGGCCCGGGCCTATCTGGTCGCCACCGGTGCCACCCCCGCCATCCCGGAGGTGGTCGGTCTCGACTCTGTGGACCGGCTGACGTCCACCACCGCGATGCAGCTGACCGAGCTGCCTGAGTCCCTGGTCGTTATCGGTGGCGGGTACGTCGGGATGGAGCAGGCCCAGCTGTTCGCTCACCTCGGCACCCGGGTCTCTGTGGTCGGGCGTCTGGCGCCGCACGCCGAGCCGGAGCTGGCCCAGAGACTTCGGGAAGTCTTCACCGACGACGGCATCACCGTGGTCGAAGAGCGCGCGACCACTGTGGCCCGCGAACCAGGCCCCGCAGGAGAGGTGGTGGTGACCACGGACTCGGGCGAACAGGTGCGCGGCGCGCAGGTCCTGGTGGCCACCGGACGCCTGCCCCGCACCGACGGCCTGAACCTGGCCGCTGCCGGTGTGGACGTGGACGAGCGCGGCTTCGTCGTGGTCGACCAGACCCAGCGCACCTCCAACCCGCGCGTCTGGGCCGCCGGTGACGTCTCGGGGGCTCCCCAGTACGTCTACGCCGCCGCCGCCGGCGGTCGGGCCGCCGCGCTCAACGCCCTGACCGAGGACAGGTACCCGCCGGCAGCTCGGGTCGACTACGCCGGCTTTCCTGCGGTCGTGTTCACCCGGCCCCAGCTGGCCTCGGCGGGGTTGACCGAGGACGAGGCCCTCACCCGAGGGCACGCGTGCGACTGCCGCGTCCTGGACCTGTCCGATGTCCCCCGGGCGCTCGTCCAGCACGACACCCGCGGGGCGGTGAAGCTCGTCGCCGACGCCGTGAGCGGCAAGGTTCTGGGCGTGCACGCTCTGGCGGACGGGGCCGGGGAGATCATGCTGGCGGCCACCTACGCCATCAAAAGCGGCATGACCGTCGACGATCTGGCCGACACCTGGGCGCCGTACCTGACCATGAGCGAAAGCCTGCGCATCGTGGCCGGCCTCTTCCGAAACCAGATGCCGACGTCATGCTGCGCCTGAAACCCGCGGCCCCAGCGGGGTGGACGAGGGCTCCCGCGGCGGCCCGCCTGGCGCCGTGAATGTGCCTTAAAAACCTACAGTCTTATGAGACACCAGGCGGGGACCGGACGCCGAGACCGCTTCATGGGCCGATGGGCACCTTCTGCCTCTCGCGAAGTCGTCTCACCGTGAACTGTCGCAGGGTGGTGCTCGGTAGGGGTTTGTGAGTCATAATCATGTCATGAGGCTCTTGGGGTACACCCGCGTGAGCACTGCGAGTCAGGACGCGCAGTTGCAGTTGGATGCACTCGTGGATTCCGGGGTGCAGAAGCGGGATGTGTTCGCGGATGTGACCTCGGGTAGCCGGACCGCGATCGAACGCCCGGGGATGAAGCGCCTGTTGGACTATGCCGAGTCCGGCGACACGGTCGTGGTGTGGCGCATCGACCGGCTCGGCCGATCCTTGATCGATGTCCTCAACACCGTGAACCTGATGCGCGACAAGGGCGTAAAGATCAAGTCGCTTTCGGACGGCATCGACCCGGAGACCACTTCCGGCCGGTTAATGCTGGGCATGCTGGCCACGCTGGCCGAGTACGAGCGCGAGCTGATCACCGAGCGAGTCAATGCCGGCATCGCTGCGGCGAAGCAGAGCGGTACCCGGTTCGGTCGGCCGCCTGTTGACCCGGCGGTGATTGCGGAGAAACTCGACATCGCTCGGGACGCCCGCGCCAAGGGTCGCACCGCCGAGGAAGCCGCCCGATTGGTCGGATGGTCTCGCGCCACGCTGTACCGGCACCAACAGGCTGCCCGCGACCGCGACATGGTCTCCCAGCAGGTGTGACATGGACGGGCCGCAGCGGTGGCGAATCCTCCGGCTTCACGTCGAGGACGGCATCTCGCTGACGACCCTGGCCCGTGACACCGGCACCGGGCTGCGGACACTGCAACGCTGGCACCAGCTTTACAAGACCGGCGGCATCGCGGCGTTGGAGCCGCGGCCACGACGCGACACGGGATCTCGACGCACTCCGGCGGAACTGGTCACGTTTCTCGAGCACCTCGCGCTGACCCGCCCACGCCCGAGCACCGCTGCATTGCACCGGCTCACCACGGCCGAAGCGGGTCGCTTGGGTTTGGCGGCCCCGAGCTATGCCACGGTCCGCGCCATCGTCCACGCTTTGGACCCGGCCCTGGTGACGCTTGCTCTGGAGGGGCCGGCAGCATATCGGGACCGCTATGAACTGGTGTTCCGCCATCGCGCCGAACGGCCGAATGTGACGTGGCAAGCCGATCACACCGAACTCGACATCCTCATCACCGGCGCCAGCGGCACCCCCGACCGGCCCTGGCTGACGGTGGTGATGGACGACTACTCCCGCGCGGTCTGCGGGTACATGGTCTTCACCGGGGCGCCATCGGCGATGAACACCGCGCTGGTGCTACGACAGGCGATCTGGCGCAAGACCGAACCGGCCTGGGCGATGTGCGGACTACCCGACGTCCTCTATATCGATCACGGCAGCGACTTCACCAGCCGCCACCTCGAGTACACCGCGGTCTCACTGAAAATCCGCCTCATCTTCTCCACCGTCGGTCGCCCGCAAGGCCGAGGCAAGATCGAGCGGTTCTTCGGCACAGTCAACACCGAGCTCCTGGCCACCCTGCCCGGACATCTGGCACCAGGGGCCAAGACACCTCCATCTCTGGATCTACCTGCGCTCGATCAGGCGATCGCCGGTTTCATCGCCACCTACAACGAGCGGACCCACCGGGAGATCGGGACGAGCCCGAAGAAGGCGTGGATCGGTGACGGGTGGTTGCCACGCATGCCCGAATCCCTCGATGAACTCGACGGACTGCTGCTGACGGTGCCCAAGCACCGCACCGTGCAGCGTGACGGCATCCACTTCCAAGGCCGGCGCTACCTCGCGCCAACTCTGGCACCGTTCGTTGGCCGCCCGGTGACGATCCGCTACGACCCGCGTGACATCTCCGAGGTTCGCGTATACGACCGCGACACCTTCCTCTGCGTGGCCATCGATGAGGCGCACCCGAACCAACGGGTAAGCCTGCAAGAAGTCGAGACCGCACGCCGAGCCCGCCGGCGCCAACTGCGCAAAGACATCAACGACCGCATCCCGCGTATCGCCGATCGGGCCGAACCGCGCACCGCCGCCCCCGGAGCGCGGCCAACCAAGCTGCGCACCTACGAAGAGGACTAAGGATGGCCAAGGACTTCATCATCACCAAGGAACATCGCCGGTTCACCGAATTCGCCACCGCGGTACGCAAGGAACGCACCATCGGCATCTGTCACGGCGACGCCGGCATCGGCAAGACCCAATCGGCACGCCGATACGCCCACTGGGACACCGTGGAACCGTTCATCACCGAATGGGGGCCGCGCACCGAAGACGACGCCAAGCTTTATGCAACTGCGAACCGGTGCCGGACCGTGTTCTACACCCCCGAGGTGCTCCCCAGGCCCAAAATCCTCATGCACGAGATCGCGCACCTGCAGACAAAGCTCGGCATCTGCATCGACGAACACCAGCGCAACATCGGCAAAGTCACCGGCGCCCGCTCAGGTCACACCAACAAGTGGGTCGAGCTGCTCATCATCGATGAAGCCGAACGACTGGCCCCGACCGCACTCGAACTCCTCCGTGATGAACACGACCGCTACGACCTGGCGATCATCCTCATCGGCATGCCTGGCAGTGACCAGCGGTTTCGCCACTACCCTCAGCTCTACAGCCGCCTCGGATTTTCACACCGATACCGGGCACTAGGACGCGAGGAACTGCTCTTCGTCCTCGATCGCCATTGGAAACGCCTCGGCCGCACTCTTGACCCAGACGACTTCACCGACGCTCAAGCGATCGCCGCGATCGAACGCATCACCCGGGGCAACTTCCGCCTCCTCGAACGCCTCTTCCCTCAGATCGCCCGAGTGCTCACGATCAACCAACTCGAGACCATCACCGACGACGTCATAGAATCCGCCGCCAGCATCCTCGTGATCGGAAACTAACGCCCCCAAGCGATCACAGAAAACCGCCGCAAAGCACTCAAACCCACACCCGGGCCTCCGTCGGCGACAGGCTCAAAAACGACCGTTTGTGGAGCCTGCAGCTCGCGTGAGCATGGTCGGGCTAGGTGAGTTCCTCTTCGAGTTCGTGACGGTTGGCGCGCGAGGGGTGAAAGCGCTGCACCTCGACCGCCACCGGTTGGGGG
>NZ_JAHWBL010000075.1:0-14877 GCF_029493445.1 Nocardioides sp. ChNu-99
CCGGTCCCCGGCCCGCCCGGGCCGCCGCGGCCTCGAGCTCCTCGGCCGCCACGACCACCCGCCGTGCCGCGGGCAGGAGGTGCCGGCCGGCGCCGGTGAGCCGCGCCCGGCGGGCGGAGCGGTCGAGCAGCACGACGTCGAGGCGCTGCTCCAGGGCCGCCACGCGCCGGCTGGCCACGGACTGCGCGACACCGGCCGCGGCCGCGGCCTCCGTCACGCTCCCGCGCTCGCCCACGGCGACGAGGAGGCGGCACGCGGCGACGAGGTCCACCCGAGGAGGATGGCACACCCATGCGTCTCGGGCATGGGACGACGCGTCGCGGTCTTGGACGGCATGGGTGGCCCCCGGCCAGGCTGCGGAGCGTCCCGTCCCCGCCCGGAAGGTCCTCCCGTGACGACACCGCTCCCCCGCCGTACCGCCCTCGCCGCCCGCGCCCTGGGCCTCGCGCTCGCCTCCACCCTCGCGTTCACCGGCTGCGCCGGCGACGGCCCCTCCGCCGCGCCGGGCCGCAGCGCGAGCACCAGCGCCACCACCACCGGGACGGCCACGCCCGTCGACGCCTCGGCCGCGCTGGCCGCCCTCGAGGAGCAGTACGACGCGCGCCTCGGCGTGCTGGCCGTCGAGGTCGGCACGGGCCGCACGGTGGCGCACCGGGCCGACGAACGGTTCGCGTTCGCCTCGACCATCAAGGCGCTGCAGGTGGGCGCGCTGCTCGAGACCGCCACGGACGCGGACCTGCAGCGCCGCGTCACCTGGACGGAGGCCGACCTCGTGACGTACTCACCCGTCACCGAGCAGTACGTCGCCGACGGGCTCACCGTCCTCGAGCTCGCGGACGCCGCCGTGCGGTTCAGCGACAACACCGCCGCCAACCTGCTGTTCGCGGAGCTCGGGGGCCCGGCCGGCCTCGGCGAGCGGCTGCGCGGGGTCGGCGACACGACGACGAATCCCGTGCGGGTCGAGCCGGAGCTGAACACCGCCGTGCCCGGCGACGAGCGCGACACCACCACGCCGCGGGCGATGGCGGCCACGTTGCAGGCCTACGCGCTGGGCGACGTGCTGACCCCCGAGCGCCGGGCGCTGCTCGTCGACCTGCTGCGGCGCAACACCACCGGCGACGCCCTCGTGCGGGCCGGGGTGCCCGACGGCTGGACCGTCGGGGACAAGACGGGGTCGGCTTCGTGGGGCACGCGCAACGACGTGGCCGTCGCCTGGCCGCCCGCCGACGCCGACCGGACGTCGCCGGTCGTGGTCGTCGTCATGACCGGCGGGGACGCCGAGGACGCGCCGACCCACGACGCGCTCGTCGCCGACGCGACCCGTGCGGCGTTCGCCGCCCTCGGCGGCTGAGGCACCCGGCGAGCCCTCAGGGGGCGCGCCGTACCTCCAGCACGCGGAAGCCCTTGGCGCTCGCCAGGCGCGTCGTCGGCCAGCCCTGCTCGTCGAGCCAGCGGGCGAGCGAGTCCGCACCCAGGTTCTTGCCCACCACGAGCACGGCGCGCCCGCCGGGGGCGAGGCGCGGCAGCCAGCGGAGCAGCAGGTCGTGCAGGGCGGCCTTGCCGATGCGGATGGGCGGGTTCGACCAGATCTCGTCGAACGCCCCGTCCGGTACGGCGTCGGGCAGCACCGCGCGGTAGCGCCCCGCCACCCCGAGCGCGCGGGCGTTCTCGTCGGCCAGGAGGAGCGCGCGGGCGTTGACGTCGACCCCGACGACCTGCGCGTCGGGGACGGCCAACGCGACGGCGAGGCCGATGACGCCGTACCCGCAGCCCAGGTCGAGCACCCGCCGCACTCCGCTCGGCGGGTCGGTCGTGCGGAAGAGCGCCGCCGTGCCCACGTCGAGGCGGCCCCGGGCGAACACGCCCGTCCCCGTGACCAGGGGCAGGCGCCGGCCCCACACCTCGACCTCGACCGGCTCGCGGGTGAAGGGCACGGAGGGGTCCGCCGTGAAGTAGTGCTCGCCCGGGTCCGGGTCCGGGTCCGGGGCGGTCGGGGGGTGCTCAGTCACGGGTCCGCCTGTTCCTGGTCTGCTCGGCGCGCTGCGCGAGCTCGGTGTCGTCGGGGTAGCCGACCTCCTCCAGCACCAGGCCGTGCGGGTGCACCACGGTGACAGCGGGGTCGCGACGGCCGCCGACGAGCACGTCGTGGGCCCAGGACGCCGGACGGCGGCCCTCCCCCACCGTCAGCAGGCAGCCGACGAGGGCCCGCACCATGTTGTGGCAGAACGCGTCGGCCACGACCGTGCCCACGAGCACGCCGTCGTGGTCGCGGGCCCAGGAGAGCTCGAGCAGCGTGCGGATCGTCGTCGCTCCCGGCCGCTTCTTGCAGAACGCGGCGAAGTCCTGCACCCCGACGAGGGGCGCGGCGGCGGCGTTCATCGCCTCCTCGTCGACCGGCTGGCCCCACGCGAGCACGTGCCGGCGCGTCAGCGGGTCGGCGAGACCGGCACGGTCGGCCACCCGGTAGGCGTAGCGGCGCCACAGCGCCGAGAACCGGGCGTCGAACCCCTCGGGGGCCACCCGGGTGCGGTGCACCCGCACGTCGCCCGGCAGCACCCCGTTGAGGCGGCGGGTCAGGGCGGGGACCGGGTCGTCGACCCCCCGCCCGGCGCTGCGGGCGACGAGGTCGTCGTCGAGGTCGACGTGCACCACCTGGCCGCGGGCGTGCACCCCGGCGTCGGTGCGCCCGGCCACCACGACGGCGGGCCGCTCGGGGCTCCGGACGACGGTCGCGAGGGCCGCCTCGAGCTCCCCCTGCACGGTGCGCAGCGTCGGCTGGGTCGCCCAGCCGTGGAAGTCGGTGCCGTCGTAGGCGAGGTCGATCCGCAGGCGCACCGGGTGATCCTACGAGCCGGCGGCGCCCGCCACCTCCGCGAGGTACGGCGGGTCCGCCCCGGGCCGCGACACGGTCACGGCGGCCGCGCGGGCGGCGTACCCCAGGGCACCGCGCAGCGCGTCCTCCCCGAGCCCGGCCAGCCGGTCGCGCGCCCCCGCCCCGACCACTCCGAGGTCCCACAGGGCGCTGATGAACGCCGCAGCGAGGGTGTCGCCGGCGCCGATCGTGTCGACCACCACCAGGTCGCGCACGGCGGGCACGGCGACCTCCCCGCCCGGGTGGTGGCAGGAGGCGCCCGCGGCGCCCCGGGTGACGACGACGAGGGTGGGCCCCAGCGCCCGCAGCCGCGCGACGGCCGCCGCCTCGTCGAGGTCGGGCCACAGCGCGGCGAGGTCCTCGTCGGACGCCTTGACGACGTCGGCCTCCGCGACGACCGCCTCGACCTGCGCGACCATCTCCGGCCCCGTGCCGGTGATGGCGGGGCGGGCGTTGACGTCGTAGCTGACGAGCGCCCGCCGGCGCTCCCGGCGCGCGAGGTCGAGCACGTCGGCGGCGCCGGGCGGGAGCACGGCGCCGATCGAGCACACGTGGAGCCAGCCCGGCTCCCCCTCGGGCACGTGCACCGCCCCGAGGCGCCACTCGAGGTCGAACTCGTACGACGCCGCGCCGTCCGCGTCGATCGTCGCGACGGCGCTCGAGGTGCGTCCCACGACCTCCGGGTCGGCGGCGAGGCGCACGCCGTCACGGCCGAGGTGCGCCGCGAGGATGCCGCCGAGCCGGTCGTCGGCCAGCGCGGTCGCGAACCAGGTCGGCCGGCCGAGGCGGACGAGCGCGACGGCCACGTTCGCGGCGCTGCCGCCGGCCCGCTCCTCGACGGTGCCGTCGGGGCGCCGCACGACGTCGACGAGGGACTCCCCCGCCACGAGGGCGACCGTCCCGGGGGTGGTGGGCCCTCCGTCCGCGGCGGGCGGGGTCGGGGGTGCGGGCTGCGTCGCGTCGGCCGGCTGCTGCATGGACCCACCCCACCACACGACGGGCCTAGGGTGGCGACGTGCCCGCGCCCCCGCTCGACCCGCCCGACCCGTCGTCCGCCACGCCGCCGTTCGAGCAGCTGCGCGCCCAGCTCGCGAGCCGCGTCGCGGCGGGCGAACTGCCGCCGGGCGAGCGGCTCCCCACGGTGCGGGCGCTGGCCGCGGACCTCGGCCTCGCGGCCGGCACCGTCGCCCGCGTCTACCGCGAGCTCGAGGCCGACGGGGTCGTCGTCACCCGTGGCCGGTCCGGCACGTTCGTCGCGTCGACGGCGGCGGCGGGCGACGCGGACCCCGCCGCTCGGGGGTACGCGGCGGCCGCCCGCCGCGCCGGGCTGTCGCTGGCCGAGGCGACCCGGGCCCTCGAGCGGGCCTGGGGCCCGGGCACCTCGCGCTGAGCGCGACCTACTGGCGCTCGTCGATGATGTGCTCGCCCGCGGACTCCTCCTGGGCCGCGGCCACGCTGGGGTCCTCGGTGGTCGGGGCGACGTCGTCCGCGCCGGGCGTCGGCCCGGCGCCGCCGTCGGGCTCCTCCTCCGCGCCGGAGACGTGCTGACCCGCCTCCGCCTCGCGGGCGTCGCCCTCGAGGGTGGGCTCGGTGTCGGGGTTCTCGGTCCTCAGCTGCTCGGCGGGTGCCTTCTCGGTGCTCATGACCCCCCAACGTAGACCCCCCGGCACAGCCCGCGACGCAGCCCGCGACGCAGCCGGCGACGCAGCCCGCGACGCAGAGCAGCCCGCCACCCCGGTGGGGTGACGGGCTGCTCCTCGAGCGGGTGCGCTCAGGCCTTGGCGTCGTCCGCGGACTCGTCCGTGGCCTCGGTCTCCGCCGTGGTCTCCTCGGTGGTCTCCTCGGCGGGAGCCTCCTCGGTTCCCTCGGTGGCCTCGGTGCCCTCGACGTCGGTCTCGGCGGCGGGCGCCTCCTCGACCTCCTCCGCGGGGGCGGCCGGGGCGGCGGTGGCCGCACCGGTGGTGGCGGGGCCGGTCGTCGCCTTCGCGACGTACGCCTCGGTCACGAGCTCGATGACCGCCATGGGGGCGTTGTCGCCCTTGCGGGGGTTGAGCTTCGTGATGCGGGTGTAGCCGCCCGGGCGCTCGGCGAAGGTCGGGGCGATCTCCGTGAAGAGGGCGTGCACGACACCCTTGTCGCGGATCGACTTCAGCACCTCGCGGCGCTGGTGCAACGGGTTCTCACCGTTGTGGGCCTTGACGGCCTTGGTGATGAGCTTCTCCGCCACGGGGCGCAGCGTGCGCGCACGCGACTCGGTGGTGACGATCCGGCCGTGCTCGAAGAGCTGGGTGGCCAGGTTCGACAGGATCAGCCGCTGGTGGGACGGGCTGCCGCCGAGGCGGGGACCCTTCTTCGGGGTGGGCATGGTTCTTCTCTCTCCTCCCCGGCCGTGCGAGGTACCGGGGTAGACGGTGCTGCGGCGGCGGTCGCCGCCGCAGCAGGGTCGACCGCACCGGCCCCAGGGCCGGTGCGGTCACGGGTCGATCAGTACTGCTCGTCCTCGACGAACGCGTCGTCGTCGTCGTCGCCGTACGCCGCGAGGGCGGTCGCCGGGTCGAAGCCGGGCGCGCTGTCCTTGAGGGACAGGCCCATCTCGACCAGCTTGGCCTTGACCTCGTCGATCGACTTGGCGCCGAAGTTGCGGATGTCGAGCAGGTCCTGCTCCGAGCGCGCGATGAGCTCACCCACGGTGTGGATGCCCTCGCGCTTGAGGCAGTTGTACGAGCGCACCGTGAGCTGCAGGTCCTCGACCGGGAGGGCGAGGTCCGCCGCGAGCTGCTCGTCCACCGGCGACGGGCCGATGTCGATGCCCTCGGCCTCGACGTTGAGCTCACGGGCGAGGCCGAAGAGCTCCACCAGCGTCTTGCCGGCCGAGGCGATGGCGTCGCGCGGGCGGATGGACGGCTTGGTCTCGACGTCGATGATCAGCTTGTCGAAGTCGGTGCGCTGCTCGACACGGGTGGCCTCGACCTTGTAGGTCACCTTGAGGACGGGGCTGTAGATCGAGTCGACCGGGATGCGGCCGATCTCGTTGTCGGCGCCCTTGTTCTGCACGGCGGAGACGTAGCCGCGGCCGCGCTCGACGACGAGCTCCATCTCGAGCTTGCCCTTGTCGGACAGCGTCGCGATCTTGAGGTCGGGGTTGTGCACCTCGACGCCCGCCGGCGGCGCGATGTCGGCGGCGGTGACGTCACCGGCACCCGACTTGCGCAGGTACATGGTGACGGGCTCGTCGTGCTCGGACGAGACCACCAGGCCCTTGAGGTTGAGGATGACCTCGGTGACGTCCTCCTTGACCCCCTCGACCGTGGAGAACTCGTGGAGCACGTTGTCGAGCTTGATGCTGGTGACCGACGCCCCCGGGATGGAGGACAGCAGCGTGCGGCGCAGCGAGTTGCCGAGCGTGTAGCCGAAGCCCGGCTCCAGCGGCTCGATGACGAATCGGGCGCGGAAGTCGCCGACCGTCTCCTCGGTGAGAGTCGGGCGCTGAGCGATGAGCACTGGTTGATTCCTTTCCGGACCCACCCACTATTTGACGGGGCCGAACGACGTGGAGCGAGGGACGAACGGGACGACACAGCGGTGCGGGGCGGCGACTCGGTCGCTGCCCCGCACCGACCGGGTCACTTCTTCGAGTAGAACTCGACGATCAGCTGCTCCTGCACGGGCACGTCGATCTGCGCGCGGACCGGGCGCTGGTGCACCAGGATCCGCATGCGGCTCGGGACGGCCTCGAGCCACGCCGGCACGACGCGCTCGCCGTGCGTCTCGCGCGCCACGATGAACGGCGTCATCTCGAGCGACTTCTCGCGCACGTCGATGACGTCGTACTGCGCCACCTGGTACGACGGGATGTTGACCTTCTTGCCGTTCACCAGGAAGTGGCCGTGGCTCACCAGCTGGCGGGCGTGGCGGCGCGTGCGGGCGAAGCCGGCGCGGTACACCACGTTGTCGAGGCGGCACTCCAGCAGCTCGAGCAGGTTGTCACCCGTCTTGCCGGTGCGGCGCGAGGCCTCGACGTAGTAGTTGTAGAACTGCCGCTCGAGCACGCCGTAGCTGATGCGCGCCTTCTGCTTCTCCTGCAGCTGGGCGCGGTACTCGCTCTCCTTGACGCGAGCACGGCCGTGCATGCCGGGCGGGTAGGGGCGGCGCTCGAACGCGGCGTCGCCACCGACGAGGTCGACACCAAGACGGCGCGACTTCTTGGTCATGGGGCCGGTGTAACGGGCCATGTCTCAGTCTCTCCTAGGTCTCTGGTGTCGGGTCAGACGCGGCGGCGCTTGGGCGGCCGGCATCCGTTGTGGGGCTGCGGCGTGACGTCCTGGATGGTGCCGACCTCGAGGCCGATCGCACCCAGGGACCGGATCGCCGTCTCGCGGCCCGAGCCCGGGCCCTTGACGAAGACGTCGATCTTCTTCATGCCGTGCTCCATCGCCCGACGACCAGCGGCCTCGGCAGCCATCTGGGCCGCGTACGGCGTGGACTTGCGCGAGCCCTTGAAGCCGACGGTGCCGGCCGAGGCCCACGAGATCACCGCACCCGTGGGGTCGGTGATGGTGACGTGCGTGTTGTTGAACGTGCTCTTGATGTGAGCCTCGCCTGCGGCGACGTTCTTCTTCTCCTTGCGGCGCACCTTCTTGGCGCCAGCCGCAGCGCGTCCCTTGGGGGGCATGCGTTATCTCCTGAAAGGTCTGGTGAGCTCGTGATGGGAGGGCTGCGATCCCGGGGGGATCAGCGAGCCTTCTTCTTGCCGGCGACGGTGCGCTTCGGGCCCTTGCGGGTGCGCGCGTTGGTCTTGGTGCGCTGACCGCGGACCGGGAGGCCCATGCGGTGGCGGCGACCCTGGTAGCTGCCGATCTCGATCTTGCGGCGGATGTCGGCCTGGACCTCGCGTCGGAGGTCACCCTCGAACTTGTAGTTGGCCTCGATCTCGTCGCGGAGCTTCACCAGCTCCTCGTCCCCCAGCGTGTGCACGCGGGCGTTCGGGTCGACACCCGTGGCCGCGAGGATCTGCTGGGAGCTGGTACGGCCGATGCCGTAGATGTAGGTGAGTGCGATCTCGACGCGCTTGTCGCGCGGGAGGTCGACACCAACGAGGCGTGCCATGCGTGGTGTTTCCCTTCGATGTGCACAGAGGTGTCGGTCGTGTCGCGCCCCGGTCGGTCGGCCCGATCTGTCGGGCCACCGGGCTCCGGCCTCTGCTCCGGAGGTGCATCCCCCGCGCCAGGCGCGGGTTGAGCGAACACGGTGGTGGGTGGTGCTGGTGCTGCTGGCGGGCGCGGGGCCCGTCCGTCAGCCCTGACGCTGCTTGTGACGCGGGTTCTCGCAGATCACCATGACCCGCGAGTGCCGGCGGATCACCTTGCACTTGTCACAGATGGGCTTGACGCTCGGCTTGACCTTCACGAGGAGGTCCTTTCAACGTGTCTCGGCTGATGTCACTTGTAGCGGTAGACGATGCGGCCGCGCGTCAGGTCGTACGGCGAGAGCTCCACCACCACGCGGTCCTCGGGGAGGATCCGGATGTAGTGCTGCCGCATCTTGCCGCTGATGTGCGCGAGGACCTTGTGCCCGTTGCTCAACTCCACGCGGAACATCGCGTTGGGGAGAGCCTCGATGACGGAGCCCTCGATCTCGATGACGCCTTCCTTCTTGGCCATGTCCTCACAATCCGTCGTGCCGGCGTACCGGCCGTGGTCGTCTCGTCTACCGTTGCTGCACCGCCCGACCCCGTGGGGGCGATCGGTCGGCCGGCCCGGGAACCGCCTGCCGGTCCCGGACGGGCCGGGGTGGCAGTGGACCTCGTGCAGCCGCTCGGTGGACCTCATCCCGGAGAACCGGACAGCCGCGAGGCACCACGAAGCAGACCCACGTTGGGCCGACGCACCAGTCTAGGTGAGCTGCCCAACGATTCCTAATCCGTCCGTCGGGCCTCGACCGGCCCCCGACCGGGTGCCTCCGAGCGCCTCCGGGCGCCTCAGGCGCCGGCGCCGAGCAGGCGCAGGGTCTCCTCGCGCGCGGGCGAGGAGCCGGCGGGCGTGCCCGCGGTCTCCCCCGGGACCGGGTGCACCATCACCTCGTCGACCCCGTGGGCCGCCGCGAGCGCCGCCACCTGCGCGCGGGCCTGCGCGGGGTCGCCGACCACCCAGCGGGCCAGCATCGCGTCGACCAGCTGCTGGTGGGCCGGGGGCAGCTCCACCTCGAGCGCCTCCTCGACGGTCGGCTGCGGGCGCAGCGGCTGGCCGGTGCGCAGCGCGAGCATCGCGAGCTGCTGCGGGCGGGCGCGGCGCCGCGCCTCCTCCTCGGTCGCGGCGACCACCGCGTTGACGGTCAGGAAGGTGCGCGGCGCGGCGAGCTCGGGCGAGGGCTCGAACGTCGAGCGGTACAGGTGCAGCGCCCGCTCGGTGCCCTCGCCGCTGAAGTGGTGGGCGAAGACGTAGGGCATGCCGCGCTGCGCGGCGAGCCGCGCGGAGTAGTCGGACGAGCCGAGCAGCCAGGTCGTCGGCACGGAGCGGGCGACGGGGGTGGCGCGCAGCGCGTGGGTGCGGCCGGACAGCTGCAGGCCCACCCCCTCGGGCGACAGCATCGCGACGACGTTGCGGACGTGCTCGGCGAAGCGGGCCACCGCCTCGTCGTCGGTGCCCGCCGGGCCGCCGTGGCGCAGCGCCCAGCTCGTCACCGGGTCCGAGCCGGGGGCGCGGCCGAGACCGAGGTCGATCCGTCCGGGGTACGCCGCCTCCAGCAGCGCGAACTGCTCCGCGACCACCAGGGGCGCGTGGTTGGGGAGCATCACGCCGCCCGAGCCCACGCGCAGGCGCTGCGTCGCCCCGGCGATCATCGCGATGAGGACCGGCGGGTTGGTGGCCGCGACCGCCGGCATGTTGTGGTGCTCCGCGACCCAGTAGCGCTCGTAGCCCGCCGTGTCCGCGACCCGGGCCAGCGACAGCGACGCGGCCACGGCGTCCCCGCTCGTCTGGTCGGTGCGGACGGGCACCAGGTCGAGCACGGACAGGCGCGGGGCGGGGTGGTCGCTCATCGCGGGGGGAACGGCCTGCTCGGCGGCGCTATTCCCGGGCTGGTGCTCCCGGGCTCGTCCCGCCCCACCCCGAGAGGGGAGGCAGCCCGCTCGGGGCGTCGCGTATCGTCGCCCCGTGACCGAAACATCGTTCTCCGCCACCACCGAGCCGGGCACCCTCGTGCTCTCGGGCGACATCGACGCCGCCGACCACCGCGCGCTCAACGACCTCATCGAGCAGGCCAGCGCCACGTTCACCGAGAACCTGACGATCGACCTGCGCGGCGTCACGTTCCTGCCGAGCATCATCGTCGGCGTCCTGGCCCGCGCCACCGTGATGGCGAAGAAGAACGGCGCCCGCGTCACGCTGGTCGCCGTCGAGGGCACCGTGCCGCAGCGCGTGCTCACGGTGTGCAAGATCCCCTACGAG
The DNA here is from genome assembly GCF_029493445.1 of Nocardioides sp. ChNu-99. Lineage (NCBI taxonomy): Bacteria > Bacillati > Actinomycetota > Actinomycetes > Propionibacteriales > Nocardioidaceae > Nocardioides > Nocardioides sp. ChNu-99. The sequence continues at coordinate 10,318 of NZ_JAHWBL010000075.1, forward strand.
CAGGTCACCGCCTGAGCGGCGCTCCCCCATGGCACTACCGACCCCCCTCCCCGACGCCGCGCCGTCCTGGCACGTGCTCGACCTCCCGCACGCACCGGAGGCGGCACGCCGGACCTGCGCGGCGCTGAGGGACGACCTGGGGGCGCTCGAGGTGCCGACGGCCGTGCTCAACGACGCGATCATCGTCGCGGGTGAGCTGGTCACCAACGCGGTCGAGCACGGCCGCCCGCGCCTCGCCGGCACCATCGAGGTCGCCTGGCTCCTCTCCTCCGACAGCCTGCACCTGCGGGTCGTCGACGCCGGGGAGGGACCGGACATCCCCGGGGGCACCGTGTCCGCCGACGGCCTGCGGGGGCGGGGCCTGGCCATGGTCGCCGCCATCTGCGCCGACCTCGCGCTGGACCGCACCGGCTGCACCACCTTCACGGCTCGGATCCCCCTGTGACCGCGGGCAGCGAGGCCCCTCCCGGGCTCCTCACCGCGGGCTCGGACCTCGACGGCGTCGACCGCGCCGGGCTGGCCGGGCGGCGCGCCGCGTTCCTCGAGCAGCTGGCCGAGGTCACGGCGAGCGTCCACCACCCGGGCCGCGCGGTCGAGCTGGTCGCGGACACCCTCGTGCGCCACGTCACCGAGTTCGCGCAGGTCACGCTGCACACCCACCAGGGCTGGACCGCCGCCGGCCGGGTCGAGGGCCACGCACCGGTGGACCACGACGGCTACCCGATCGGTCGTCAGCAGGCCGTGGTGCTGCGGGGCCTGCTCGCGCGCCGCTCCCCCGAGCACTGGGTGCTGCCGCCGGACACGCCCGACCGCGTCGAGGTGCTGGCCCGTCTGCTGGGCCGCACGCCGCTCGTCGCCCAGCTCGAGCAGCTCGACGCCGTCGGGCTCCTCAACGTGCCGCTCGTGGCCCGCGGTCGCGCCATCGGCCTCCTGACGCTCGCCCGCCGGGGCCCGCACGACTTCGGCCCCGACGACGTGACGTTCCTCGAGGGCGTCGCGCACCGGGTCGCGGCCACCCTCGACGTCTGCGTCGTCGTGGCCGACAACCGGCACGTCGCCGCCACGCTGCGGACCTCGCTGCTCCCGCCGCCCATCCCCGCCACCTCGGGTCTCGACCTCGCGTCGTACAGCCGCGTGGCGCAGGAGGAGGTCACCGTGGGCGGTGACTTCATCGACGTGCACGGGCCGGACGACGACACGACGCTGCTGCTCGGCGACGCCGTCGGCAAGGGGGTGGTCGCGGCCGTCGCGGCCAAGCGCATCCGCTCCGCCGTGCGCACCGCGGCCCTCGTCGACCGGGCCCCCGACCGGATCCTGGGGCTCACCAACCAGGTGCTCGTCGCGGACGCGGAGTCGGCCATCGAGAGCTTCGCGACCGCCGTCTGCGGCCGGCTGCGCCGGCGCCCCGACGGCGCCGTCGACCTCGACCTCACGAACGCGGGCCACCCGCCGCCGATCGTGCTGCGGCGCGACGGCCGGCTGGAGTACGTCGAGTCGAACGGCCCGGCGCTGGGCGTCTTCGAGGAGGCCGCCTACACCTCCGCCCGGGTCGTGCTGCAGCCCGGCGACACCCTCGTCTGCTACACCGACGGGATCACCGAGGCGCGCGGCGCCGAGGACATGTTCGGTGAGGACGGCATCGCCGCCGCCCTGGCGGGTCTGGGCGGCGCGCCGAGCAGCGCGATCGTGGAGCGGCTGGCGGTGAGCGTCTCCGCGTTCGTCGACGGCGACGCCCACGACCGCGACGACGTCGCCGTCGTGGCCGTGCAGCCGCGGGTGAGGTGACGACGTGACCACCACCGCCGCCGGGCTCGAGGACGGCTCGGCCGACGCGCTGGGCGCGGCGACCACCGAGCGCTACTGGGCCGCCGTCGACGCGGGCGACGCCCCGGCCGCCCGCGACGTCGCCCTCGCGGCGCTCGACGCCGGGGCCACGCTCCCCCAGGTGCTCGACGGGCTCGTGGGCGAGGCCCAGCGCCGGGTGGGCCGGCTGTGGGAACGCGCCGAGTGGACCGTCGCGCGCGAGCACGCCGCGACCGCGGTCGGCGAGTTCGTCGTGCACAGCCTGCGCGAGCGCACCCGCCACGGCGCGCACTCCCGGGGCGGCCGTCCGCTGCTGGTGCTGTGCGCCGAGCGCGAGTGGCACGCCCTGCCCGCCCTCATGCTGAGCGCGCGCCTCGAGCACGAGGGCCACCAGGTCCACTACCTCGGCGCCGACGTGTCGACGGCCGCCCTGCAGGGCGCCCTGATGGAGACCGGGCCCCGCGCCGTGCTCGTCAGCGCCTCGCTCTCCTCCTCCCTCGTCTACGTGCGCCGCCACGTCGAGGCCGCCCGGGCCGTCCGCGTGCCCGTCGTCGTGGGCGGCTCCGCCTTCGACGCGGCCGGCGACCGCGCCCGCCGCCTCGGGGCGACCGCCTGGGTCGGGCCCGACGACGACACGGGCGCGGTCCTCACAGCGCTGCCGACCTCCGTCCCGCCCGCCGAGGACCTGCCCGGTCCCGGGCCCCGCGAGGCCCACACCCTCATGGCATCGCACGCCGCGGTCGCGGGCGACGTGGTGGCGCGGATGCGGGCCGACCGCAGCGCCAACCGCGGCGCGCTCGAGGCCATCGTGGACCAGGTGCCCCACGTCGTGGGCGCGCTCGCCGCGGCCCTGCTGCTCGACGACCCGCGGCTCGTGGACCAGTCCGGCGTCTGGCTGCGCGAGGTGGCCTCCGCCCGCGGGTGCGACGGTGACACGGTGCGCGGCGTCTGGGCGTCGCTGGAGCTCCAGGTCGCCGAGTTCCCCTGCGCCTCCGCGCTGCTGGCGCGACGCGCCTGATCCCTGCCGCCGGAGCCGTCAGGTGCGGCGGAAGCTCCGCAGGCTCGCCGCGGCGCGCAGGCGGCGGTGCCAGGGCACGCCGGCCCGCAGCTCCCGGCGTACCACCATCACCTGGTCCCAGTAGTCCGCGGCCACGCCGTCGGCGGGCGGGGTCGGACCGAAGACGTGGCCGTCGGCCGTGCGCGCCAGCGCCGGGGCGGCCGGCAGCGGCAGCGACCGGGCCTGCTCGCGCCGCGTGACGCCCGCGGCCACGGGCACACCGGTCCCCAGGTCGCGAGCGGCGTCGACGAGCTCGCGCCACGCGCCCACGAGGCGAGCCGAGGCCCGCGGGGCGCCCCGGCGGCGACGCCGGCGCCAGGCCTTGGCCCCCAGCACGAGCGCGAACCACAGCGCCACGAGCAGCAGCGGCCCGCCGACGATCCCCAGCGCCCACAGCACCCACGCCGGCAGCTCGGACCCGGTCTCCTCGGGCGAGCCTGCGCGGGCGTCGAGCTCGGCGTCGGTCTGGTCGGCGAGGCTGGAGGGCGGCGGCACGGGGGCCGGGGGCGGCACGACGGTGCCCGACATCTCCTGCTCGTTGAGCGGCGGGCGCTCGGCGGGCCGGTCGAAGTCCATGAAGGCCTCGGTCGGCAGCGTGCGCCACGACCCGTCGGCCACCTGCAGCTCGACCCACGCCTCGACGTGCTCGCCCCGCACCACGCCGTCGGCCGGGACGACCGCGCCGACGACGACCCGGGCGGGCACGCCGATGGCGTTGGCGACGAGGGCCATCGTGGCGGCGTACTGCTCGTCGTTGCCGGCCATCACCACGTCGTCGACGAACCCCTCGCCGAGACGGCCGCGGTAGTGCCCCGCGGTGTAGATCTTCTCGGCCTCGAGCACGCCGTCGGTGTACTTGCCGACGGTGCGCAGGTGGCGCGCGGCGGCGAGCACCCGGGCCATGGGCTCGGCCTCGCCGGCCGTCCACTGCACGGCCTGGGTGGCCAGGAACGAGGCGGCGGACGCGAGCGCGGGGTCCGGGGCGGCCGGCAGGTCGTCCTCGTCGAGGCCGTCGGCCCCCGCGGGCGGCACGACGGCCTCCAGCACGTAGGCGTCACCCGGTGCCAGCCCGCTCGGCACCACGCCCGTCGAGGTCGCCAGGTTGTAGCGGAACGAGTCCGCGGCCGCGTCCGCGCGAGGGCCGGCGAACCGCAGCTCGGTCAGCGCCCCCACGGTCGGCAGCCACACGCCGTCGTACCCCTCCCCCAGCTCGACGCGCACGTCCACCCGCTCGCCCTCGACGGGGTTGTCGATCGAGGTGGAGACGCGCTGGAACGACGCGCGGGTCACGCCGACGCCGTCCGTGCCGGCCGCCCGGTCCGCCGCCCCCCACACGACGCCGTCGTAGGAGTCGAGGGCCGCGAAGCGCACCCGGGTGCCCTCGGGCGCGCCGTCGAGGGTCATCAGCACCTGCTCGTAGCGGTTCGCCGCGTCGGGCTCGGGCATCTCGACGTACCGGCGGAAGGCGGCGAGGGGTGAGGGGTACTGCCCCACCTCGAACGGCGGGGAGACGTGCTCGCGCAGCACGAAGCGGTCGTCGTCGCCGACGGCCCACGACCCGACCGGTACGGCGAGCCCGCCCGCCACGGCGACGAGGGCGGCCGCCGTGAGGCCGCGCCGCAGCCGCCCGGCCGCGGGGCGGGTGCCGCCCGTCACGGTCGGTACGACGGGAGCGGCAGCCGCCGCACGGGCGGCCCCCC
>NZ_JAHWBL010000076.1:0-14199 GCF_029493445.1 Nocardioides sp. ChNu-99
GGCGACCGCCGCGGCCGACGGACCCTCCCGGCCCGCCCCCTCGCCGGGGGCGCCGTCGGCGGGGCCGCCGGGGGTGCCCGTGGCGGACGGGCCGGACGGGGCGGACGGGTCGGACGGGGCGGACGGGTGGGGGTCGCGGGCGCCGGGCGCGTGGTGCTGGTCCCGCTCGTCGCCGTACGGCGTGCTCATCGGCCTGGGTTCTCCCTGCGTCCGGGTCGTCGGCCCATCCTGCCACCCGACCCGCGGCCCGGGGCCGACGCGAGCCCCCGGCGCGACACGACGGGGCCGGATGCGTCATGATCGGGCCCGTGACTCCCACTACGACGACGGCCGCGACGACGGTCGCCGCCGCCGCGCCCGCGGGCGTCGACTCCACGCTGGCCCGCGCCGTCGACGTCGCCCGCGCGGCCCTGCTGGAGCAGGTCGACGCCGCCGACGTCGGGGACCACCTCGGCTGCCACGCGGAGGGCGACCGCGTCGCCACCCACGCCTTCGCCTGCCTGCGCCCCGGCTACCGGGGCTGGCACTGGTCGGTCACGGTCGCCCGCGCCTCCCGCCAGCGCACCGCCACCGTCGACGAGGTCGTGCTGACCCCGGGTGACGAGGCGATCGTCGCGCCGCCGTGGGTGCCGTGGCGCGAGCGCGTCCGCCCCGGCGACCTCGGCCCCGGCGACCTGCTGCCCGTCGACGACGACGACCCGCGCCTCGTGCCGACGTACTCCTTCGGCGACGACCCGATCGACGACGACACCCGCACCCAGGTGCGGCGCGTCGCGCGCGAGCTCGGCCTCGGCCGCGTCCGCACCCTGTCGCCCGAGGGTCGCGACCTGGCGGCCCAGCGCTGGTACGACGGGGACGGTGGCCCCTCGACCCCGCTCGCGGCGTCGGCGCCCGCGGCCTGCACGACCTGCGGCTTCCTCGTGCGTCTCGCCGGCCCGCTGTCGGAGATGTTCGGCGTGTGCGCCAACGCGAACGCCAACGACGACGGCCGCGTGGTCTCGCTCGACCACGGGTGCGGCGCCCACTCCGAGGTGCAGATCGCGAAGAAGCACCTGCCCGCCCCGCTGCCGGACCCCGTGGTGGACACGATCACCCTCGAGGACCTCGAGCGCTTCTGAGGGTCCAGGTCGCGGAGCGGCTCAGGCCGCCGGCCCCGCCCCGGGATCCAGCGGGTCCCCGCCCTCCCCGGCACCGGCGGCCTCGGCGGCCTCGGCGGCCTCGATGCGGGCCCGGCGCCGGCGGCGGCAGTACTCCAGGCCCAGCAGGCCGAGCCCCAGGCCGGTCAGGCAGGTCCACAGCACCCAGCCCGCGCCCTCGGCGGACAGGCGGGAGTAGAAGGGCAGCAGGCCGACGAAGGCCACGGCCCACAGCGCGCAGCCGATCTCGACGGTGCGGACGCCGTCGACGTCGAGCGGCTCCACGTCGGCGACGGCGTAGGTGCGCCGACCGATCTCGTGCTGCCTCGGCTGGTCGTCACGGAGCTCCACGCCGGTCACCCTAGACGACGCCGGTCCGGCACCCGGCCGGCCGGCGGAATAGTTACCCGAGGTAACGAGTTACGCTCGGTGACATGCCCCCCACCACCGAACGCGTCGCCCGCACGGACGCCGGCCTCGCCGCCGAGCTCCGGGTCGCGCTCATGCGCCTGCGCCGTCGTCTTGCCAACGAGCGCGACCCCGCCAACGACCTCGGCATCGGGGTCATGGGCGTGCTCGGTGCGCTGCACCGCCACGGCGAGGCGAGCGTCGGCGAGCTGGCGGCCTTCGAGAAGGTCCAGCCGCCGTCGATGACGCGGGCGGTGCGCAAGCTTGAGGAGCGCGGCTACGTGGCCCGGCGCTCCGACGAGCGCGACGGCCGCCTGGTGCTGGTGTCGCTGACCGACGCGGGCCGCGAGCTGGTGCTCGCCGACCGGCGCCGGCGTGACGAGTGGCTGGCGCGCGAGCTGCGCGCGCTGACGCCGGCCGAGCGCGCGACGCTGCGCGCCGCCGTACCGATCCTGGCGCGGCTCGCCGTGCAGGACTGAGACCCCCGACCCCGACCGATCCCCGCCCCGACCACCGACGACAGGAGCGCCCACCGAGTGAGCCCCACCTTCCGCTCGTTGCGGAACCCGAACTACCGCCTCTACGCCGCCGGCGGCATCGTCTCCAACACCGGCACCTGGATGCAGCGCGTCGCGCAGGACTGGCTCGTGCTGGCGATCGCCGTCAACGGCGCGACCGCCCTCGGCATCACCACGGCCCTGCAGTTCCTGCCGATGCTGCTGCTCTCGCCGTACGCCGGGGTGGTCGCCGACCGCGTGCCCAAGCGCCGCCTGCTGCAGGTCACGCAGCTGATGATGGCGGTGCCCTCGGCGATGCTCGGCGTGCTCGCGGTGACCGGCGCGGTCGAGGTGTGGCACGTCTACACGTTGGCGTTCCTGTTCGGTGTGGGCACGGCCTTCGACGCCCCGGCGCGGCAGTCGTTCGTCAGCGAGATCGTGGACGAGGACGACCTGACGAACGCGGTGGGCCTCAACTCGGCGTCCTTCAACGCGGCGCGGCTCGTCGGCCCGGCGCTGGCCGGCGTGATGATCGCGGCGCTCGGCGGCGGCGTGGCGGGCACGGGCTGGGTCATCCTCATCAACGCGGTGTCCTACCTGCCGGTGATCGCGGTCCTTGGCCGACTCGACGGCACGGCGCTGCACAGCGCCTCGGTGACGGGGCGGCGCAAGGGCGCGCTGCGGGAGGGCCTGCGCTACGTGCGCGGGCGCCGCGACCTCATGCTGGTGCTCGCCGTCGTGTTCTTCGCCGGCACGTTCGGGCTCAACTTCTCCATCACCTCCGCGCTCATGGTCACGGAGGTGTTCGGGCGCGAGTCCGCGGCCTACGGGCTCGTCGGCTCGGCCGTCGCGGTCGGCTCGCTGACCGGGGCGCTGCTGGCGGCCGGTCGGGCGCAGGTGCGCCTGCGGCTGGTGGTGGGTGCCGGCCTCGTCTTCAGCGTGGCCGTCGTCGTCGCGGGCCTGCTGCCGACGTACTGGTCGTTCGTCGTGTTCGCGCCGGTGCTCGGCGTCACCGCGCTGACCATGATCACCGCCGCCAACACCCGCATGCAGATCGCCACCGACCCGGCGCTGCGCGGGCGCGTGATGGCGCTCTACCTGATGATCTTCATGGGCGGGACGCCGGTCGGCGCACCCCTCATCGGGTGGGTGGGGGAGGAGTACGGCGCACGCTGGACCCTGGTGCTCGGAGGTGCCGTCACGCTGGTCGGGATCCTCGTCTCCCTGGCGGTCCTGGGGCACTTCCGGCCTGTTTTGACCGCCCTGAGGCGACCCGGTAGCCTCGGTCCTCGTGTCTGGCACAGCCGGACCGTCGAGCGTGCCGGAAACCAGATCGACACGCCCGACCGCGGGGGCAGCGTCCCCGTGGGAGCGGGCGGTCGCCAGGCGTGAGGCAACCACCGGATCGAGCAGCACCACCCGCAACACACCGTGCCCGGCAGAGCGCCGGGTACTGAGAGCGACAAGAGAGGGAACCACCAGGTGCCCACCATCAACCAGCTGGTCCGCAAGGGCCGCCAGGACAAGGTGTCGAAGACCAAGACGCCTGCCCTGAAGGGATCGCCCCAGCGCCGCGGCGTCTGCACGCGCGTCTACACCACCACCCCGAAGAAGCCGAACTCCGCGCTGCGCAAGGTCGCGCGTGTGCGTCTGAGCTCGCAGGTCGAGGTGACCGCCTACATCCCCGGCGAGGGCCACAACCTCCAGGAGCACTCGATCGTGCTCGTGCGTGGAGGTCGTGTGAAGGACCTCCCGGGTGTCCGTTACAAGATCATCCGCGGCGCGCTCGACACGCAGGCCGTGAAGAACCGTAAGCAGGCGCGTAGCCGCTACGGCGCGAAGAAGGAGAAGGGCTGATGCCGCGCAAGGGTCCCGCCCCGAAGCGTCCCGTCGACGTCGACCCGGTCTACGGGTCGCCGCTGGTGTCGCAGCTGGTGAGCAAGGTGCTGCAGGACGGCAAGAAGCAGGTCGCGCAGCGCATCGTCTACACGGCGCTCGAGGGTGCTCGCGAGAAGACCGGCACCGACCCGGTCGTCACGCTGAAGCGCGCGCTCGACAACGTCAAGCCGGCCATCGAGGTCAAGTCCCGCCGCGTCGGCGGTGCGACCTACCAGGTGCCGATCGAGGTCAAGCCGAACCGCAGCACGACGCTGGCCCTGCGCTGGCTCGTCGGCTACGCGAAGGACCGTCGTGAGAAGACGATGGCCGAGCGGCTGATGAACGAGATCCTCGACGCGAGCAACGGCCTCGGCGCCGCTGTGAAGAAGCGCGAGGACACGCACAAGATGGCCGAGTCGAACAAGGCCTTCGCGCACTACCGCTGGTGAACCCACGCGCCGGGCGCCCCGCCTGACGGCGGGCGCCCGGCGCCCACCCACCCAGTCCGAACTTTCTAAGGAACCAGACCCAAGTGGCTGTCGACATCACCACGGACCTCACGAAGGTCCGCAACATCGGCATCATGGCGCACATCGACGCCGGCAAGACCACCACCACCGAGCGGATCCTGTTCTACACCGGCATCACCTACAAGATCGGTGAGGTCCACGAGGGCGCTGCCACGATGGACTGGATGGAGCAGGAGCAGGAGCGCGGCATCACCATCACGTCCGCCGCGACGACCTGCTGGTGGAAGAACCACCAGATCAACATCATCGACACCCCGGGCCACGTGGACTTCACCGTCGAGGTCGAGCGCTCGCTGCGCGTCCTCGACGGCGCGGTCGCGGTGTTCGACGGCGTCGCCGGTGTCGAGCCGCAGTCCATGACGGTGTGGCGCCAGGCGAACAAGTACGCCGTGCCCCGCATGTGCTTCGTCAACAAGCTCGACCGCACCGGTGCCGACTTCTTCCGCTGCGTCGACATGATCGTCGAGCGCCTCAACTCCACGCCCCTCGTGCTGCAGCTGCCCATCGGCGCCGAGCAGGACTTCATCGGTGTCGTGGACCTCGTCGGCATGCGTGCCCTGACCTGGCGTGGCGAGACCACGATGGGTGAGGACTACACGGTCGAGGAGATCCCGGCCGAGCTCGCCGAGCAGGCCGCGGAGTACCGCGAGAAGATGATCGAGACGCTCGCCGAGACCGACGACGACCTCATGGAGCGCTACCTCGAGGAGGGCGACGTCTTCTCCGTGGAGGAGGTCGAGGCCGCCATCCGTCGCGCGACGCTCGCCGACAAGCTCAACCCGGTGCTGACCGGCACCGCGTTCAAGAACAAGGGCGTGCAGCCCCTGCTCGACGCGGTCGTGAAGTACCTCCCGTCGCCGCTCGACGTCGAGGCGATCGAGGGCCACAAGCCCGGCGACGAGGACACCGTCATCGAGCGCAAGCCCGCCGACGACGAGCCGTTCTCCGGCCTGGCGTTCAAGATCGCGTCCGACCCGCACCTCGGCAAGCTGACCTTCGTCCGCGTGTACTCGGGCAAGCTCGAGGCCGGCGCGACGGTGGTCAACTCCGTCAAGGGCCGCAAGGAGCGGATCGGCAAGGTCTACCAGATGCACGCCAACAAGCGTGAGGAGATCGCGTCGGTCGGCGCCGGCCAGATCGTGGCCGTCATGGGCCTCAAGGACACGACCACCGGCGAGACGCTGAGCGACCCCGCCAACCAGGTCGTCCTCGAGTCGATGACGTTCCCGGCCCCGGTGATCGAGGTCGCCATCGAGCCGAAGACGAAGAGCGACCAGGAGAAGCTCGGCGTCGCGATCCAGCGCCTGTCGGAGGAGGACCCCACCTTCACCGTCAAGACGGACGAGGAGACCGGCCAGACGATCATCGCCGGCATGGGCGAGCTCCACCTCGACGTGCTGGTCGACCGCATGAAGCGCGAGTTCCGCGTCGAGGCGACCGTCGGCAAGCCGCAGGTGGCCTACCGCGAGACGCTGCGCCGCAAGGTCGCGAACCACAGCTACACCCACAAGAAGCAGACGGGTGGCTCCGGCCAGTTCGCCAAGGTCGTCATCTCCCTCGAGCCCAGCCTCGACCCGGAGACGGGCCACGGCGCCGGCTACGAGTTCGTCAACGCCGTCTCGGGTGGTCGCGTGCCGCGCGAGTACATCCCGTCGGTGGACCAGGGTGCGCAGGAGGCCATGCAGTTCGGCGTCCTCGCCGGCTACCCGATGGTGGACGTGAAGGTCACGCTGGAGGACGGCGCCTACCACGACGTCGACTCCTCGGAGCTCGCGTTCAAGATCGCCGGCATCGCGGCCTTCAAGGAGGCGGCCCGCATGGCGAAGCCGGTCCTGCTCGAGCCGATGTTCGCCGTGGAGGTGACCACGCCCGACACGTTCCTGGGCACGGTCATCGGCGACATCAACTCGCGGCGCGGCCAGATCCAGACGCAGGAGGAGCGTCACGGCGACATGGTCGTCACGGCCCTCGTCCCGCTGTCCGAGATGTTCGGGTACGTTGGCGACCTGCGGTCCAAGACCTCCGGTCAGGCGTCGTACTCGATGGAGTTCGACTCGTACGCCGAGGTTCCCCAGAACGTCGCCGACGAGATCATCAAGAAGGTCCGCGGCGAGTAACCGCTCCCTGCAGGATCCTCGGCACACCGCACCACCACCACGAGTCAAGTAACAACCACACCAGGAGGAGCCCCCAGTGGCTAAGGCGAAGTTCGAGCGGACCAAGCCGCACGTCAACATCGGCACCATCGGTCACATCGACCACGGCAAGACGACGCTGACGGCTGCGATCACGAAGGTCCTGCACGACAAGCACCCGGACCTGAACGCGGCTTCCGCGTTCGACGAGATCGACAAGGCTCCCGAGGAGCGTCAGCGCGGCATCACGATCTCGATCGCGCACGTCGAGTACCAGACCGAGGGTCGTCACTACGCCCACGTCGACTGCCCCGGTCACGCCGACTACATCAAGAACATGATCACCGGTGCGGCGCAGATGGACGGCGCCATCCTGGTGGTCGCGGCGACCGACGGTCCGATGCCGCAGACGCGTGAGCACGTGCTGCTCGCCCGTCAGGTCGGCGTGCCCGCCCTGGTCGTGGCGCTCAACAAGTGCGACATGGTCGACGACGAGGAGCTCATCGAGCTCGTCGAGATGGAGGTGCGCGAGCTCCTCAGCGAGTACGAGTTCCCCGGCGACGACATCCCCGTGGTCCGCGTGGCCGCCTTCCCGGCGCTGCAGGGCGACGCCAAGTGGGGCGAGTCGATCATGGAGCTCATGGACGCGGTCGACGAGGCCATCCCCACCCCCGAGCGTGAGACGGACAAGCCGTTCCTCATGCCGGTCGAGGACGTCTTCACCATCACGGGTCGCGGCACGGTCATCACCGGCCGCATCGAGCGCGGCATCGTGAAGGTCAACGAGGAGGTCGAGATCATCGGCATCCGCGAGAAGGCGCAGAAGTCGACGGTCACGGGCGTCGAGATGTTCCGCAAGCTGCTCGACGAGGGCCAGGCGGGCGAGAACGTCGGCCTCCTGCTCCGTGGCACGAAGCGCGAGGACATCGAGCGCGGCATGGTCGTCATCAAGCCGGGCACGACCACCCCGCACACGAACTTCGAGGCGTCGGTCTACATCCTGAGCAAGGAGGAGGGCGGCCGCCACACGCCGTTCTTCAACAACTACCGCCCGCAGTTCTACTTCCGCACGACGGACGTGACGGGCGTCGTGACGCTGCCCGAGGGCACCGAGATGGTCATGCCCGGTGACAACACCGAGATGGCCGTCGAGCTCATCCAGCCCATCGCGATGGACGAGGGCCTGCGCTTCGCCATCCGCGAGGGTGGCCGCACGGTCGGCGCCGGTCGCGTCACCAAGATCACCAAGTGATCACCGCCGTCTCCTGACGGCACCGCAGCACAGGCAGCACCGCGAGGCCCCGCTCCCCAGGGAGCGGGGCCTCGTGCCATTTCGTCCCGGCCCGGGTGTCGGGGGAGGATCGCCCCCATGTCCGACCAGCACGCCGTCGCCGCCGCACGCCCGCACCACAAGCTCACCGAGGAGGGGCGCCGGGTGCGCGAGGTGCTCACCTACTCCCGCCGGGGCAGCCGCTTCACCCCCAGCCAGCAGGAGTCCTGGGACGCCCACCACGAGGCGTGGGTGATCCCCGACGAGGCCGTCGACGCCGCCGGGTTCGACCTCGACGCCTGGTTCGGCCGGGGACCGGGGGAGCGCGACGGCCTCGTCGTCGAGATCGGTTCGGGCATCGGCGAGGCCACGGCGGCCCTCGCGGCGCAGCGACCGTCGTACGACGTGCTGGCGCTGGAGGTGTGGCGTCCGGGCGTCGCCCACGGCCTGGGGCTCGTCGCCGAGGCTGGGGCGACCAACGTGCGCTTCTGCAGCATCGACGCGGTGTGGTTCCTCGGCACGTTGCTGGGGGAGGGGTCGCTCGCCGAGGTGTGGACGTTCTTCCCGGACCCGTGGCCCAAGGCGCGCCACCACAAGCGCCGCCTCGTCACGGCCCCCCACGCGGCCCTGGTCGCCTCCCGGCTGCGGGCCGGCGGCACGTGGCGCCTGGCGACGGACTGGGCGGAGTACGCCGAGCAGATGCAGGCCGTGCTGGACGCCGAGCCGCAGCTGGAGGGCGGGGTCGTCGAGCGGTGGGCCGACCGTCCTGTGACGAAGTTCGAGCGCAAGGGCCTCGCGGCCGAGCGCGCCATCACCGACCTCGCCTACCGCCGGCGGGGCTGAGGCGGGTCAGGCGCGGCGACGCTGCAGCAGGCGGGAGCGCAGCCGGGCCTCCCGGCCCAGGCGGTCGAGGTCCCGCTCGCGGCGCGTGGCGAGCACGGCGCACAGGAAGGCCTCCGGCGGGGCGGTCACGGGGGGCAGCGGGGCGACGTACGCCGTCAGGCGGTCGGCGAGCTGCAGGGCCAGCACCTCGCGGGCGCGCGGCTCGAGCGTGTGGGCGCGGGCCAGGAACTGCCGGGCCGCGAGCACCAGGTGCGGCGGGGGCGCGGCGACGTCGGCGGTGCGGGCCCACTCCTGCAGCGGCCAGGGCATCGGCGGCGGGGTGGGCAGCACGAGCTGCACGCGCTCGCGGGCGACGTACGTGCCCGCGGCGTGGTCGCCCAGGCGCTTGCCGCGCGGGCTGAGCAGGGCCGTGAGGAACGCCGGGGCGCCGAGGAGCAGGTAGGTCTCCACGACGCCGACGAGCGCGCGCGTGAACGCCTGCGGGAAGGCGATCGGCCCGCCGTCGTCGCGCACGGTGCGCAGCCCCAGCGCGAGCTTGCCGACGCTGCGCCCGCGGGTCAGCGTCTCGACGAGGGTCGGGGCGCCGACGAAGGAGAGCACGAGCGCCAGGATGCTCGCGGCCTCGAAGAGCGCCTCGTCGGTGCCGATCGTCGCGACCGAGAAGAGGATGGTCAGGGTCACGAACGTGCCGACGACGCACAGGCCGTCGAGCAGGCCCGACGCGACCCGCACGCCCAGGCCGGCGGCGGGCACCTCGATGGCCACGGCCTCCGCGGTGACGACGTCGTCGCTGCCGACCGCGGCGTGGTCACCGGGGTCGCCGACCCGGGCGCCGCGCGGCCAGGGACGGACCGCCGCTCGTGTGCTCATCGCGGCCCAGCATAGGGCGCTCTAAGGTGGGCGCGTGGACCTCGACGCCTACGCCGTGACGCACGCGGGGGAGTGGCAGCGCCTCGACGAGCTGTCGCGGGCCCGCCGCCTCTCGGGAGCCGAGGTCGACGAGCTCATGGAGCTCTACGACCGGGTCGGCACCCAGCTGTCCGTCGTGCGTGCCGTGGCCCCGGACGCCGAGGTCGTCGGCTTCCTCTCCGCGCTGCTGGCCCGCACGCGGATCCGGGCGGGCGGGGCGCGCACCACGACGTGGCGCGCGGTGGCGGAGTTCCTGACGCACCGCTTCCCGGCCGCGCTCTACCGCCTGCGCTGGTGGTGGCTGGCCACGATCGCCGTGAACGTCGTCGTCTTCGCCGTCTCCGTGCTGTGGCTGCTGGAGAACCCGGTGGTCGAGCAGAGCCTGCTCTCGCCGGGGGAGATCGAGCAGTACGTCGACGAGGACTTCGAGAACTACTACAGCGAGCACGCGGCGGCGAGCTTCGGCGCGCGGGTGTGGATCAACAACGCGTGGGTCGCGGCGCTGTGCCTGGCCCTCGGCGTGCTGGGCGTGCCCGTCGTGTTCCTGCTGCTGAGCAACGTCGTCAACGTCGCGATGGCGTGCGCGATCATGACCCGCGCCGACCACGGCGGTCACTTCTGGGGGCTGATCCTCCCGCACAGCCTGCTCGAGCTGACGGCCGTCTTCGTCGCCGGCGGGGTCGGGCTGCGCCTGTTCTGGTCGTGGGTCGAGCCGGGCGACCTGACCCGCGCCCGCTCCATGGCCCGCGAGGGCCGCACGGCCGCGACCGTCGCGCTGGGGCTGGTGCTCGTGCTGCTGGTCTCGGGCGTCATCGAGGCCGTCGTCACCCCGTCGCCGCTGCCCACCGCGGCGCGCATCGCCATCGGGGTGCTCGCCGAGGCCGTCTTCCTGGCCTACGTCTTCGTGCTCGGGCGCCGGGCCGTGGAGCAGGGGTACGACGGGGACGTGGCCGAGGACGTCGGCGGCGCCCGCGTCGCGACGGCGGCCTGAGTCGTCGCACCCGGCCCGACGGGCGCCGAGCAGACGGGCGCGGAGCAGACGGGCGCGGAGCAGACGGGCGTCAGAGCAGGCCGCGGGCCTTCAACGACAGGTAGTGGTCGGCCAGGGCCGGCGCGAGCCGCTCCGCGTCGGTGTCGACGACGTGCACGCCGAGCGCCGCCAGCAGGTCGGCGGTGGCGCGCCGTCGCGCCATCGCCTGCTCGGCGGCGGCCGCCGTGTAGACGTCGCCGGCGTCGTCGCGGGTGCCCGCGAGCGCGTCGAGGGCGGGGTCCCGCACGGAGGCGACCACGACCCGGTGGTGGCGGGTCAGCGTCGGCAGCACGGGCAGCAGGCCCTCCTCGACCGCCGCCGGCTCGAGCGGTGTCAGGAGCACGACGAGCGCGCGCCGGCGTCCCATGTCCTGCACGGCCCCGGCGAGGCCGCGCCAGTCGGCCTCCGCGATGACGGAGCCCAGACCGGTCATGGCCTCGGAGAGGGCGTGGACGACGCTGCCCCCGCCCGTCGCGCGCACGCGGCGTCGTACCACCCGGTCGCCGGCGAGGAAGTCGACACGGTCGCCGGCGCGGCCGGCGAGGGCCGCCAGGAGCAGGGCGGCGTCCATCGCGGAGTCGAGCCGCGGCACGTCGGCGACCCGGCCGGCCGACGTGCGGGAGGTGTCGAGCACGAGCACGACGCGCCGGTCGCGCTCCGGCTGCCAGGTGCGCACGACGACGTTGCGGCTGCGCGCGCTGGCCCGCCAGTCGATGGAGCGCACGTCGTCGCCCCGCACGTACTCGCGCAGCGAGTCGAACTCGGTGCCCTGGCCGCGCACGCGCAGCGCCGATCGACCGTCGAGCTCGCGCAGCCGCTCGAGCCGGCTCGGCAGGTGCTTGCGCGAGGAGAACGGGGGCAGCGCCCGCACGGTGCCGGGCACGTCCAGCGTCCGCTGGCGGTACGCCGTGCCCAGGGGCCCTGCGAGCCGCACGGTGGTGCCGAGCGAGCGCAGGTCGCCGCGGCGCGCCGGGTGGAGGGCGGTGGTGAGCCGCACGGAGTCCCGCCCCGCCAGCACGAACCGGTGGCGGTTGCCCCTCGCCCCGGCCGAGGGCTGCCACGCGTCGCGCAGCCGCCCGCGCACCGTGCGGGCACCCGTGCCGCGCACGACGACGGTCGTCCGGGTGCTCGTGCCGAGGCGGATGCTGCCGCCGTCCTCGACCCGCGTGACCTCCACCGTGCCCGGGGACGGTGCGAGCAGCCAGTCGGCCGCGACGACGAGCGCCACGACGGCCAGCCAGAGCCACACGGTGCCGATGCCCGGGCGCAGCACCACGGGCACCAGGCCGAGGAGCACGAGGAGCGGGACGCGCCCGCTGATCGCCACGCCGGCCTCAGCGGGGGACGGGGACGCTCGCCAGCGCGCTGGCGAGCACCTGCCCGACCTGGACGCCCTCGAGCTCGGCCTCCGGCCGCAGGGTGAGGCGGTGGGCCAGCGTCGCGTGCGCCAGCGCCTTGACGTCGTCCGGGGTGACGTAGTCGCGGCCCTGCAGCCACGCCCAGGCGCGGGAGGTGCGCAGCAGGGCGGTGGCGCCCCGGGGGCTGACGCCCAGCTCGAGCGACGGCGACTCGCGGGTGGCGCGGGCGATGTCGACGACGTAGCCCAGCACCTCCTCGGCGACCTGCACCCGGCGCACGGCGGCCTGGCCGGCGAGCACGTCGTCGGCCCCGGCGACCGCGGTGATGCCGGCGGAGGCGACGTCGCGCGGGTCGAAGCCCGCCGCGTGGCGCCGCAGGACCTCGAGCTCGGCGGCGCGCTCCGGCACGGGCAGCACCACCTTGAGGAGGAACCGGTCGAGCTGCGCCTCGGGGAGCGGGTAGGTGCCCTCGTACTCCACGGGGTTCTGCGTCGCGGCCACCAGGAAGGGGCGGGGCAGCTGGCGGGTCGTGCCGTCGACCGAGACCTGGCCCTCCTCCATCGCCTCGAGCAGCGCCGACTGCGTCTTCGGGGGCGTGCGGTTGACCTCGTCCGCGAGGAGCAGGTGGGTGAAGACCGGGCCCTCCCGGAACACCAGCGCGCCCCCGCCGCCCTCGACGACCATGGAGCCGGTGATGTCGCCGGGCATCAGGTCGGGGGTGAACTGCACGCGGCGGGTGTCGACCGACAGCGCGCCGGCGAGCGAGCGCACGAGGAGCGTCTTGGCGACGCCGGGCACGCCCTCCATGAGCACGTGCCCGCCGCACAGCAGCGCGACGAGCAGACCGGAGACCGCGGCGTCCTGGCCCACGACCGTCTTGGCCACCTCGCGGCGCACCGCGGCCAGCCGCTCGCGCGCCCGGGCGTCGGCGTCGCCGTGGGCGCCGGCCGGGGCGGCGTGGGCTCCGGCGCGCGGCTGGCCCTCCTTGCCCAGCGACAGGGGCGGGGGCGGGGGCGGGGACGTCTCGCTCATGTGCGGCGTACCTCTTTCTCCAGGTCGGTCAGCAGGTTGGCGAAGGCGACGAGGCCGGCGTCGTCGTCCGGCACGGGGGCCGACGGGTGCAGCAGGGCACCGACGGCCCCGACGTCGCGGCCGCTGCGGGCCGCGACCTCGAGGACGAGCGCGTGCGGGTCGGTACGGCGGGACGCCCCCAGCTGGGCGGCCAGCCGCTCGCGCGTCGCGGAGCGGAGGGCGTGCGCGGCGTGCTGGCGGTCGCGCGCCCCGCGGTAGAGCCGGCCGCGGCCCTCGGTGGTCTCGATGGCCCGCACGGTGACGGGGAGCGGCTCGACCGCGAGGGCGCCGAACCGCCGGCCGCGCCACCAGGCCAGAGCGACGACGACCGCGACGAGCAGCCAGCCCGCCGGCACCACCCAGCGGGGGAGCGCGGCGCCCAGGCCCACGCCCTGGTCGCCGACGAGGTCGTCGGGGTCGGGCACGTACCAGACGAGCCGGTCGGCGCCGCCCAGCAGGCGCAGCGCGACGGCGGCGTTGTCGGCGCGGAGCACCTGGTCGTTGGTCAGCAGGTCGTCGGCGCCGAGGAGCACGACGCCCTCCTCGACGGCCAGCAGGACGCCGTCCGGGGTGGGGAAGCAGCCGTCGGCGTCCTCGAGGGCGAGGGCGGAGTCGACCGCGATCTCCAGGCCGTCGAGGTCCGCCTCGAGGTCGTCGGTGGCGGCCGGGTCGCAGTCGGCGGCCAGGTCCTCCGCCTCGCCGGCCCACCGCGGGTCGGCGTCGAGGCCCAGCAGGTCGACGGCGCCCGGGCCCGGGTCGGCGACGACGAGCCGGCCCGGGGCCGTGGCGTCGACGAGGTCGCGTGCGCCGCGCTCGCCGAGCGCGGCGGGGTCGCTGACGAGGACGGTGGTCGCGTCGTCGACGTCGGCGTCCGCCAGGGCGTCGGCGTCGCGGGCGACGACCACGTCCACGCCCTCGTCGGCCAGCACGCGGGCCAGCGCCCGCCCGCCGGTGGGCGTCGCGTCGTCGGGGTCGAGGCGGCCGGAGTACGCCGGCTGCCCCCGCCCGAGCGCCACGGCCGTCACGACCAGCGCGACGAGGGCGAGGCCCACGACGAGGGCGGTGAGCAGCGACCGGCGCCGACCGGGTCCCGGGCCGCCGCTCCCGCCGGCGGCGGGCGCGGCCGGCACCGGG
>NZ_JAHWBL010000077.1:0-14185 GCF_029493445.1 Nocardioides sp. ChNu-99
CGCACGATCGCCCACCGAAGACGCTGTCCGGGGGCACGCCTGCGAGCGCAGGTTCGAAACCCGAGTCCTGAATCAAACCGGCTCAAAACCGACGGACGACGGAACAACGTTTCTGACCCGCCCCGCCAGGCCACCGGACAGGCGGCTCACTAACGACCGATTGTGACCTGCGGCAAGGCCCCAGTCGTGACCCGGCAGGCCTCCGCTCAGCCTGATCGCCAGCAAGGCAAGATGTGTCCCGTGGACACCGGCGCGCGAGACCCTCTGGACAGCGCGGCGCTGCGCAAGGCTCGCGGGGCCTTTTTCACCCCCCCGGCCATCGCATCCTTCATAGTCGAGTGGGCCGTCCGGTCTTCGGCGGACCTGGTCTTCGAGCCCTCGGCTGGCGACGCCGAGTTCCTCGTGCACGCCGTCCAGCGGCTCCGCGCTCTAGGCGAAGACCGCCCCCGCGTATATGGGGTAGAACTGCACAGCTGGAGTGCCGAAATCGGCTCGGATCGGGTGGCCGCCTCGGGCGGCCATCTCGAGATGACGGTCGGCGACTTCTTCGACGTCGATCCTGCCCCGCGCTACTCCGCGGTGGTGGGCAACCCGCCCTTCATTCGCTTCCAGGACTTCGCAGGCGACTCGCGAGCGAAAGCGCGAGCAGCGGCCCTCCGCGGCGGGGTGGCTCTGTCTGGGCTGGCCTCTTCATGGGCAGCGTTCACCGTGCACGGCGCGCTCAACTTGGAGCCTGGGGGCCGCCTCGGGTTCGTCCTCCCAGCCGAACTGTTGCACGCCAACTACGCAGCCCCTGTGCGCCGCTTCCTGTTCGAGAACTTCGCGCAAGTCGACCTCGTCATGTTCGACAGGCGGGTCTTCGACGAAGCCGAGACCGAGGCCGTGCTACTACTGGCCGACGGATACGGCGGAACCACCGACCACGCACGTATCAGACAGGTCCCCGACGCAGCCGCCCTCTCGCTGGACCTGCCCTCAGCTGCTACCTGGGCGCCTACGGATCCCGCTGCCAGGTGGTCGGGCTCGACCGTCAGCCCCGAGGCCGCGGGGATCTACGCCAACCTCTTGCTGGACACCAGCTTCTCCGCTCTCAAGACCTGGGGCGAGACCACCCTCGGCATGGTGACCGGAAACAACAAGTACTTCGCGCTCACACCGGCTCGTGTGGCCGAGCTCGGCCTCCGTAGCAGCGAAGTGCTTCGGCTCTCTCCTCCCGGATCGAGCCACCTCCGCGGGCTCGAATTTTCATCTCGGGCCCACGCCGAGCTCGGTCGCAACGACAAGCGCACAATGCTGTTCCGTCCCTCCGCTGCCCCGTCCGCAGCAGCCCGTGCGTACATCGCGCAGGGCGAGGCTGACGGTGTGGATAAGGCTTACAAGTGCCGGGTCCGCAAGGAGTGGTGGCGAGTCCCCCTCGTCGCCCGATCGGACCTCCTGCTCACCTACATGAACGCGGATACCCCACGGTTGACCACCAACTCGGCGGGCGCTCTCCACCTCAACTCGGTCCACGGCGTCTACCTGTCACCCGACCATCGCGATCTCGGCCGCGCGCTCCTGCCCGTCGCCGCCCTCAACTCTGTGACCATGCTCGGAGCAGAGTTCACAGGTCGCGCTTACGGCGGCGGCATGCTGAAGATGGAACCCGGGGAAGCGGACCTCTGGGCGTTGCCCTCCCCGACGATCGTCGATCAGGCACGCGACGCCCTCCTCGCTGTGCGCCCGCAGGTCGCCGGGAGACTCCGTAACGGCAACGTTCTCGATGCAGCCAAACTCGTTGACGACGCACTACTCGTCCGCGTCCTAGGGATGCGTCGTTCCGACGTCGCGGAGATCCGCGCCGCTCGCAACGCCCTCGCCGCTCGCCGAGAAGCAAGGGGCCGACGTGGCAGCAATCGATGATCGCCTCGTCGCGGCCATGCGGGCGTGCGGTTCCAAGCCGGCCGACGACGCCCCCCAAGCGGTGAAGAAGAACTTCAACGAGAAGCTCTCCGCGGCAATTGCGCTAGCGGTCGCAGCAGAACTGCGAGATCGCGGTATGGACGGTGCGCGTCCGACCGGACCAGGGGAAGCCGGCGGCAGCGGGGCTGAACGGCGCCTCGCCGGCGGCATCGGAGCAAAGAAGGTAGACGTCACATGGGCGACCGAGGAGTCTGGACTGCTCCTCGCGGTCAGCGTGAAGACCATCTTGTTCAAGGACGGCAGGTCTCAGAATTTCCAGAAGAACCTGACCAACCGGCGCGCCGACCTCCTAAACGAAGCAGTCACCCTGCACCGCCGCTTCCCCTACGCCGTGCTGGCGGCACTCCTCATCTTCGACTCAGCTGCAGCCGAGGACGGCACCAATCGACGCAAGTCCACCTTCCTCAACGCTGGCCCGCGCCTCCGGCTGTTCACCGGCAGACAGGACCCTGCTGGACGTGACGAGCAGTACGAGAAGTTTTACGTCCTGCTCGCCGACCTCAACGACACAGCACCCTCGATCCGCGCCTACGAAGCAAACGACCTCGCAACCGCCGTCCCCCTCTCGGAGGCGTTCGACACCCTGGTGGCGCTGATCGGCGAACGGAACTTCGACCTCTACGAGGGTCTCGACGGCCACGTCACCAAGACCTAACGAGAACCCGCACCCCGCGGCTGCATCGGGTGAGCGCGGCACGCAGCGTGCGACCGGAACAGATCCCTGGGGGTCGGGTCTCCCAGGTCACGGTGGCATTCCTCGACGAACGTCTCATCGCGGCCGAGCGCGCGCAGGCACTCGGCGTGGCGGCGCCTGGCGCCTGCCCTCCAGCTTCCAGTCGATCAGCGACACGCGCGCCTGCCGCGCCAGCCAGTAGGGCTCACCTACGACCGTCTGTGAGCACGGGGCGATGAAGTGGCCCGCAGGGCAACGGCTTTTCCTCTGGTGGGACTCGCTCGTCGAACGGTTCGCGGCGGATGGTCTGGTCACCTGCGCAGAGGTCATCTGCGATCTCCCGACCTCGTACGCGCCGAGCGGTTCGGTCTCCGACCTAGAGCCAGCCAAGGCGGCCGCCCGTCGCGTCTTGAATGCCGCCGATCGGTACTACCGGACGGGAGTCGAGCCAGACACCAAACGAGTGGTGATCGACGGCCTCCAATGCCTCGTGGTGGTGCGTGGCCGCTATCAAGCGGACCGAGCGTCCCAGATTGAAGCCGAAATTGGCGCAGAAGTCGGCGTGCTGGCGCTCCCCGGGGAGTCGCTGACCACCGTCGGCGTAGCGGAGTCGGAAGACGGGGCCGACCTGTTCGCGATCGGCTCCCTCTTCGCCATCCACGCCCGCGACGGATGGGATTACGGCCTGAACGACGTCATCTATCTGCGCGACGAGCCGCCCTACCCCCTGCCGGTCTGGGAAGGCTTGAGTCTCGGTGCAAGCGCAGCGCGCGCCTACATGGCGACTTCAGCGATCATCCGCACCGAGACGGCGGACGCGCTCTGGTCCTTCTACAACCCCTACGACGACGCTGAGCTGGACAGGTTGATGGACCCCGAGACCCGACGTGCAGCGGTGGCCGAAGTGCAGGCGCTGCTCGGACCGCAGCGCGGCCAGTCGTCCGGACTGGGCCGCCCGATACTGCCGCCGCCGCGGATGCTGCGAGGCCATCGGGAGTCTGAGCACTACGCGGCCGAGGTCCTGGCCGCCCTCGGATTCGCCCAGGTAAGGCGTACACCGGACGGTTCTGACGGCGGCGTCGACGTCGACGGACCGGAGGTGGTCGCCCAGGTGAAGATGGAGGCCTTGCCGACCGGGCGCGAGCGTATCCAGGCGTTGGCGGGTGTCGCCGCGGTGGAGCGCAAGCGGGCTGTGTTCTTCTCCCTCGCTGGCTACACCGCCCCCGCAGTGGAGTGGGGCGACCGCGCCGGGGTCGTGCTTTTCCAGTTCGCATTCGACGGGTCGGTCGAAGCCATCAACGACGGAGCGCGACGGCTGCTGGCCCGTGGGCACGGTAGGGCTTGAGCCTGCGACCACCGCCCCTTGAGAGCCCTCGAGAGTGGGCTTTGCAGGGCCAAGACTGACCCGATGACGTCGAGGGCGGTCCCCCTGCCAGCCACAGAGGGGCGGATTCTGTTTGTTCGGGGGGAGGTTCAGTCCCGGGTGAACGAGTAGATGACGTGCCCCGCTGGTACCTGGGCTCGCGCCGCGTCGCGGGCCGCCTCGTAGGTCTCGCCCGTGCCGGCGTAGCGCTCTGCTTCGTAGTCGCGGGCGGGGTCGCGCTCGGGGCCGTGGGCGACGGTGACGGTGACGGTCATGCCAGGCAGCGTAGGAGCCGGCGGCTCCGAGTCGCCCGGCTAGGTCGGGACGCCCTTCACGGGCTTCACCCACGACAGGTCGAGCGGCGGCTTGCCGCTCGCGTCGACGGGCCGCAGGCACGACTGGTGCATCCAGTCGAGCTTCATCCGCGGGGAGCCGCCGTGCGCGGGCGCGCTGGTGTTGAACCACGCACAGAACCCCCACCACGAGCCGTCGCGCTCGTCGCGGCGCCAGGTCATCAGGAGTCCGACGCGCGCGGTGTCGATGCCCCACCGCGCGGTGGGGTCGACCCACACGTGTCCGAACCCGGCCGCCAT
Organism: Nocardioides sp. ChNu-99; assembly: GCF_029493445.1. Classification (NCBI taxonomy): domain Bacteria; kingdom Bacillati; phylum Actinomycetota; class Actinomycetes; order Propionibacteriales; family Nocardioidaceae; genus Nocardioides; species Nocardioides sp. ChNu-99. The sequence continues at coordinate 4,592 of NZ_JAHWBL010000077.1, forward strand.
CCGCACAGACTAGAACAAGTGTTCGATTCAGGGTGGCGGGGTGCCCTGCTCAGCTTGAGCAGCGGCCTCGAGGAAGGCCTGGGCGCCGATCGCTGCAGCAGGTGGTCCCTCGTCGTCGACGAGGCGGCGCAGCGCGTCGACGTCGCCGCGGGCGATGCTTGCTCGCGCGCCCGGCCGCAACGACCGGTAGTGATCCGCGCGAGCCGTTGAATGCCGACCAGTGACCGCCTCTGTTGCTTCAGATTTGCTCAAGGCCCTCCTCAGCGGGAATCTCGGCGTGAGACTGAGCCCCTCAGCCCACGCAGAGCCAGGTGACAAGTCACTACCTCCGCATCCTTCATGCTCTTCCCCGCTCGACAACTTTGAGGAGTTACCCATGCGCGTCGGCGCCTTCCTGGTCGTCGTGGCCATTCCCGTCCTTGCGTCGTGCGGCGGAGGCGATGAAGACGTCTCACTGTTCGCTACTCAGGAGCCGTCCAGCCATCAGGAGCCGACTGACGACGTGCCGCGCTTGGAGTACGTCGCCCAGCTTTGCGAAGAAGAAGACGTCGATGGACGCCTGATGTACTACAAACACTCCGGCAAGTTGCAAGTCGACCGGGTGACAGGCATTGACCCGACGACGCCGATGCACTGCGTCCGGAACGAATTCGACTTCGAGGGCCTTGGGGCGAACAGCGACTTCCTCAACACCGGTGCTGGTGAGAGTGGATCCTGGGTCGAATGTGGCCTGACGTTTGAGTGGACCAATCGGGCTCATCCCAATCGGGCGATGTAGTTGGTCAGGTTGCGGAACCCGAGTGCGGAGCCGCGCAGGTGTTCGAGCCGTCCGTTGAGCGCCTCGGTCGGCCCGTTGCTGGTGCCGGGTCGTTCGAAGTAGGCGAGCACGTCAGCGGCTCGCTTCTTCAGGGTCCGGCCCAGGGCGGTGAGCTCGGTGAGCACCTTGGGGACGCCGGCGCTGAGGTCGGTGATCAGCTTCTCCATGAGCTCGCGGCCACGTTGCCGGTCCTCGTGGCGATAGGCGGCGATCATGCGCTGGTAGACACCCCAGGTCGCCTCGACCTCGACGTGAGCGTCATCAACGAACAGCGCGCGTAGCCTGTCGCTCTGCTTGTCGGTGAGCAGGTCCGCGCCGGTGTGCAGCGTGCGCCGCGACTTGTAGAGCGGGTCGTCCCTGAACCCACGGTGCCCGTGGATCGCGAGTTGGACCCGGCGCCGGCACCTGTCGAGGGCGTCACCGGCCAGGCGCACGACGTGGAAGGGATCCATCACCGCGACCGCGTCCGGGATCTCCTCTGGCAGCGGCGGTCTTGAACCCGGTGAACCCGTCCATCGCGACCACCTCGACCGCGTCACGGAAGGCGTCGTCGCGGTCGGCGAGCCAGGTCTTGAACGCCGCCTTCGACCGGCCCTCGACCATGTCCAGCAGCCTTGCTGGGCCGGCGCCATCGCGGACCGGGGTGAGGTCGATGATCACGGTGACGTACTTGTCGCCACGCCTGGTGTGGCGCCAGACGTGCTCATCGACGCCAATGACCTTCACGCCCTCGAACCGCGTGGGGTCGTTGATCAGCAGCCGCTTGCCTTCGGCCAGGACCGCGTTGTTGGCGGTGTCCCACGCGACCCCGAGTCCCTCGGCGACACGGGCGACGGTGAGGTGTGCGACCACGATCCCTTCCAGCGCCCACCGCAGCCCGGTGCGCGAGAGCTTCGCGCGTGGCTCCGCCGCGGCGCTGGTGTCTTGGCGCCACACGTGTCCGCAGTCGGCACAGCGGTAGCGGCGCACTACAACTTCCAGCACGGTCGGTCGCCAGCCCAGCGGCTCGTGGGCCAACCGCCGGATCACGGTGTCACGAGCAGCGCCTTCGCTGCCGCACCGTCGGCACCACTGATCTGGTTCCACCACGCGGCACGCGAGGACCGCACGATCCGGTTCAAGTCGTTGCCCGGTCACGCTCAGACCGAGGCCGTCGAGTCGAGCGAAGGCGGTCAGGTCAGGGCGGCCGAAGCCGGCCGGCGGGGTAGCGTCGGACACGTCGAGGTCTTTCGGATGGATGGCGTAGGAACCTCCGTCGTCGGGAGACCTCGACGTCTATCTGCGGACCGACGCGCCCGGCCGACCTACACCGTCATCTGGGAAGACCCCTGAAACGTCTTCGACGACGACGGGACCGGCTAGGAGGAGGGCGCGGTGAGCTAAAAGAATGGAGCTTGCTCGGCTTCGACGCCGCCGCAAGCTCCGGTGAAACGGTCGGTACTGGTCGGTCGTCGTCGGTCACCACCGGATGGCGGCGTCCCCCACGCTCGGCGTTTGCGCAGGTCAGCGGCTCGTTCGCCCAGTGGGCGCATCAAGCGAGACGCAAAAGCCGACGTGATTAGGTCGTCGGTTCGATTCCGACAGGCGGCTCTGGCGAACAGCCCCTGACCTGCGGAAACGCAGGGCAGGGGCGGTTCGGTTCTGGTGGTCGCGCGATGCGCTGGCCTCACGGCTCTGCCCGACACCGACGTCGCTCTCCTCTGCGACGGACCCCTCGCCGGCTGAGCGCTCGCGGCCGGCATCCTGTCCGTGTGCCGATAGGCCTTGCACCGCTCGGCAACGCAGCGTGGCGTTGCGTCGCGACCTGGCGACGGCTCAGCGGGGCGCGATCGTCTCGTGCGTTGGCGGACTACGGGAGCTTGGACGCGAGGACGTCGGCCGCCAGGATCTCAGGTGCTGCGCCGAGGAGGTGCTGGTTGGCCATCAGGGCTGCGACGATGGCGCCGTTGGCGTGGGCGTCGCGAGCGGCCTCGTCGGGGAATGCATCGAAGATCCAGAAGGTGTCGGCGTGGGTCCTGACCGCGAACCAGACGATCGTTCCTACTTCTTCGTTGGCGAGCGCGACAGCGCCGGTGAGCAGATCGGCGAGCGCGTCGTGCTGTCCATCGGCCGCGACGATCTTGGCGACGAAGGCATACGGGAGTGATGCGGGTGTGGACATGAGGGGTTCTCCTAGGTGTCGAGGTTTCTTGGTGAAGCGAGTTCAGCGTATGACGAGCAAGGGCATGTGAGAAGTGGCGTATACGGCAGTATTGCTATTGTTCGCGCCATGCGTATCGGACTGATCGCGATCGACGGCTGCTTCGGTTCGGCGGTCGCGTCGATCATCGACATCGTGCGGGTGGCCGACGGAGCCCGCAGCGATGTCGACCCGCGGATCGACCCGATCGAACTCGCCATCCTCGGACCGAAACGGCGAGTGACCACGACGGCATCGATGACCCTGTCGGTGGACCACCCGCTGTCGGAGTCCGGAGAGTTCGACGTGGTCGTCGTCCCTGCGCTTGGAACCCTCACGGCCGCCGCGACCCACGACGCCCTCCAGAGCCGAGATGCTCGTTCGGTCATCGCCTCACTCGGGCGCCTCGACGACGCGACCACCTGGATCGCCGCGGCGTGCACCGGCGTGTTCGCCGTCGCCGAGACCGGACGGATGCATCATCGGCGCGCGACGACCAGCTGGTTCCTGGGGCCGGAGTTCCTGAAGCGCTATCCGACCGTCGCCCTCGATCTCGACACCATGGTCGTGGTCGACGGGAACCTCGTCACCGCCGGCGCCGCCTTCGCCCACATCGACCTCGCGCTCTCACTCGTGCGATCGATCAGCCCCGACCTGGCCCAACATGTCGCCAAGCTCCTCATCATCGACGAGCGTCCGTCGCAGGCGGCCTTCGTCGCCTACGAACATCTCCGGCACGAGGACCCGATCGTCGTCGAGTTCGAACGCTTCGTGCGCGCCCGCCTGGACGAACCGTTCAACGTCGCCTTCGTCGCGCAGTCGCTCGGCACCAGCCGGCGCACCCTCGAACGACGAGTCCGTGCGGCGCTCAACCTCACTCCGCTCGGCTTCGTCCAACGGCTTCGCATCGAACGAGCTCGGCACCTCTCAGCAACCACGGACCTCACCTCCGCCGAGATCGCGCTACGGGTCGGCTACGCGAACGCCGAGACTCTGCGCTCCCTCCTGCGCAGGGAGCGACGCCGTTCCTGACCTATCGCCATGCCTGTAGCCGGTGTCCTAGCGCTCGGTTGGAACCACCTCTCAGCACGTCGCGTCGACGCTCCTGCGTCGCCCCTGGACGACCCACTCGACACGCCCGCAGCACAGGCCATGTGACGTGCCCCGGCTTCCCGGACGGTCGGGGTTGGGTGACTGTGATGTCGCTGCGTTCTCGTCGAGGGGGTCAGCAGACCCGATCAGGGTCGATTGGGATGAGCCGCGAAGGCGGTCAGGTCAGGGCGGCCGAAGCCGGCTGGCGGGGTAGCGTCGGACACGTCGAGGTCTTTCGGATGGATGGCGCAGGAACCTCCGTCGTCGGGAGACCTCGACGTCTATCTGCGGACCGACGCGCCCGGCCGACCTACACCCTCATCTGGGAAGAGCCACCAATCGCCCCGAGGCGCCCCCGTCCCTGGTCGACCACTCCTCCGACTTCGCGATCACGGACCAACACGGGTGGACGTACGCGGAGCACCTCGAGAACTGCAACTGAGGACCCGGGGCGAAATAACGCGAGTGGCCGTCGTCACAGACCCGAACGCGCGTTGGATTCACGGTGGGGTGATCTCCTCAGCGTGGGCAGCGGCCTCGAGGAAGGCCTGGGCGCCGATGCGCTGCAGCAAGTGGCCCTCCCGGATCCAGTTCCGCGCACCCACGCGGGTCGCCGGCAGCCGCTCCTGGGCCACCATCAGCCGCACCCACCCCGAGCTGCAGCCGAGCAGGCCGGCGGCCTGCTCGGTGGTGTACCAGCGGTGCTCGGCGTCCGGCGGACCCGCCGCCCGGGCGGACTCGGCCGCCTCGGCGGCGCGACGTCGGCGTTCAGCGGCCGCGCGCTCGTCGTCGACGAGCCGGCGCAGCGCGTCGACGTCGCCGCGGGCGATGCTCGCGCGGGTGCCCGGCCGCTGGGACAAGGTGCCGTCGGTGACGGCGCGCAGGACGCGGCCGCGGGTGCAGCCGGCCAATCGGGCTGCCTCGCCGATGGAGACCCACTGCGCCTCCCGGGCCACCAGGTCCTCGAGCGATGACGGGTCGATCCACCACCGCTCACGGTGACGCACGGCCGTCAGCTCGCCGAGCTGGATGCGACGCACGACCATCGCCCGCGAGACCCCCAGGGCGACCGCGGCCTCCGCGGTCGTCACCCCCTCGGGCGCCTCAGCGGTGACCTTCGCGCCCGCGGCGCCCCGGTGAGCGGCCTCGGCTCGCCGAGCCGCCAGCCGAGCGGCGCGCTCATCAAGTCGACGACGCCGCTCCTCCCGGGCGCGGACCCGGTCGGCCCACCATTCGGCGAACGTGTCGACGGAGGCCCGCTCCAGTGTGGGACGGCTCCCCGCCCGCGGGCGGGTGCGAAGCAGGGTGCCCGGCCGCCGGCTGTGCCAGTCGATGGTCGAGATCGGACAACCGGCAATGGCCGCAGCCTCGGCCTGCGTCACCCACTCCACCTGACCCCCTCGTCCCCTCCACGGCTTCCGCTAGTGGATCTCGCTCACCAGGGGCCAAGAGCCAGCCGCAGAAACGACCCATCGGCGCCGGTCTTTCGTCGTGAGAACCCACGGAACATCGTCGCTGGCGTCCTCGTACACCTTCACTCCCCCGCGCAACTCGTTCCTGGAGATACCAGTCCGACTCTCAAATCCCTCGAGCACTGGTTCCGGTATCAAGCTCACGGTCATGAGCGTCTGATTGACCGGCACACCTTCGGGAGGTTCCGCGCCGATCTCGTGACCAGCCTGCATCCTGGTCACCCCGCGCTGCCTGATCAGGTGGCTGCTCAGGCGACCGATCTCCCTAGTCGCACCCTCGATCTGAGCGTGGAGGCCAGCGGTGTCCGATGCGGTCGCGTGCCAGATCGCTATCGCGAGAACGAGTGCCCACACCGTCGCCCACGTGCCCCCCAGCACCCAGAGTGTGAGCTCGTCATGATCAAGCACCACCATGCCACCGACCACCAGCGTCGCGATGCCAGCCGCGGCCGCCGTCAGCCGCCGGGGCTTCTCGACGAGCCACCCCCAACCTCCGCGACGGGGGGCTGGCTTCACTCGCCGCTCTCAGTCTGGAGTCGGGCGTGCGGGAGGCGGCCGGCCTCGCGCTCGACGTCAACGATGGGGACCGTGGGCGGGTACTCGATGGGTGCGAGCCCGGAGCCGGGCAGGGGCGTGTGCATGCGGGCGTGCTCAAGCAGCTCGTACTCGGGGGTGACGTACTCCCCCGGCTCGTCGACGGCGTAGGGGTCCAGGTCGACGTCGACCACGACCTGCACGCCGCCGAACCGGCGCGCGGCCTCGGCTTCGATCTCCGCCTGGAGCCGCTGGGCGTACTCGCTCAACTCGCGGGTCTGCTGGTCCTCCAGCGCCTGGATGCGCTGCACGTGCGGAGCCTCGGCGGCCCGCCGGCGCGCGTCGAGGTCGACCAGCACGGGGCGGGCGGCGTCGTCACGCGAGACCGACACCGCGGTGATGAACGAGTTCGGGTCCTCCAGCTGCTCGGCGATAGCCGCGATCGACTCCGCCGGCACACCGAGCGCGACCAGGTCCTCGCGCCACCGCTGTTCGTCGAACGGCGGAGCGTCCTCCTCGAGCGGCACCATCGTGCGCACCCCCTGGTGGTGCTCCACGCGGTACTCCCACACGTAGCGACGCTCGTCGAGCTCGCCCTCGAGCGCGGCCTCGGCGTCCTCCCATGCCGCCTCGAGGATCTGCTGGGACTCGTCGTAGAGACCCGAAACGTCCATCAGCTCCTCCAACAGCGCCGCGGCCGCCACACGTACCCGTACCGGCTCCGTGCGGTGCTCGAGCAGCTGGGCCGGGTCTCCCCCTGCGGTCGAGGCCACCATGCTCCGCACGCTCTCGGCTTCCCACGACCCGGGCCGCCCCGCCAGGGCGGCCTCCACGCTGCCGACGTTCGCGGCCGCGCCGGCCACGGCCCGCGTCACGAACTCGGCCCAGTCGGCCTGTTCGGTCTTCGTGGGGTGGGACCGCCAGGTGTGGTTGCCCTCAGCGTCCTCGACCTGCTCGAGGACCGGGCGGCGCAGTCGCGCGCCGGCGGTCAGGGCCTCGATCGCGGCCTGCAGCGCCGCGTCGTACTCGCGGCGCCAGACCTCGCTCGGGTCTCCCGGCTCGGTGCTGCTGGTCGTAGGGTTGTTCATGGTCCTGCTCCAATCAGGTCCGCGCCTCCGGGGTGAGCCTCCACTCCCCCGGGGGCGATCTGTCTTCTGGCCAGTCTCATCCAGCAGCCGCCGCAGGGCTACCGGTTCTCCACAGCCACCTCCCGGCCATCGTGACCGGGCCCACCGACACCCCACCTAGACACACCGCCCGGGCGCTCCCCTTCTCGAGGCCGCCGGCGGCCGACGGGTCGGCGCGAGGCAAGCGAGGGGGCTGGTGAGGAGGGGGTGGGGACGGCGTGCTGCGCATGAGGCCCCACCCCGCGCTACTCGGGGTGGGGCGACGGGTGGTCTACGGGCGCCTGCGGCGCGCTCTACCGGGACCAGGGCGGCGCTGAGGGTTGGGCATCCGGGCTCACCGGCCGGTGTCAGGCACGAAAGCGGCCGTCGATGGCCACGCGCTCGCTGTAGGCCACGTAGGTCCGATGCCGCTCGGGGCAGACGCGGATGGGGTCGATGCGGGTGGGCTCGGCGGCGAACGCCGATCGCACCTCACTCGTCTGCAGGGTCGTGGCGGCTCCGCATCGAGGGCAGGGCTTGTCGTTCATCTTGTGCTCCTTTGGTTCGCCGGCGGGCGGAATGCCCAGCGCGCCATGTCTTGGTCACGACACCGGCATTTCTCATGGTCCCCGGGGGCACCGACACTCTCGGCGCAGGGGAAGCGCTTAGCCTCGATCCACCGATGGGCAGCCGAGGGTTCCGGGCCCGGCGCTGAGGGAGCACAGGTGGGATCGGGGCGTGCCTGATCGGCTGGCCTCGCTGCCAGGTCGTTCCAGGTTGTCGTCGTGCCGTGTCGGCGGGGCGGTCAGGTCGTCGGTGCCGGTGGTGGTCCGCAGGCCTGGTTGAACAGGTTGGTCCAGGCGGTTTCCCATGGCCATGCGACTGGGAGGTGCAGGGTGATCCGGCGTGCCGAGGACGCGACTCGTGCAGGGACGGCGATCAGCTTGCGGCGGATGGTCGCAGTGGTCGCCTTCGCCAGTGCGGGGCCGGTGATGCTCGCGGCAGTTCGGGTCAGGTTGAACGCCATCACAGCCAGCACGAGCCAGGCAGCGTTCGCAGTGAACTTCCCCGAGGGCAGGTGCGCGAGTGCAGAGTTCTTCAGATCGGCGTGGACCTGTTCGATGATCGCGTGACCACGGTGGGTCTTGTCCGCGACCACAGTGTCGGCCAGGTCATGGTCGGTGGTGGTGAAGAACGCGTGGAACCGCCAGACGTCGAACAGGGTCTCTTGACCCGCGGCGGCCAACTTGTCGGCGTTGAGGTCGGGGATCCGGCGGACCACGAGGCGCCCGGGCACTTGCTCGGATGCCTTCTTCGAACTGAACGCGGTGAACGGAATCTCGGCGACTTCGGCCCGAGAGACCCAGGTCCGGCTCTGCTCGTCGAACACGGCGTCGGTGTACGCGATCGGGGTCCAGGCATCCTCACTGATCGTCGTGATTGCTGCTTTGACCTTGGGATCCATCCGGACAGTGACTGACACGTCGGCGCCGCTGCGGAGCGCGGCAGCGACGGTTGCGTGACCGTAGAACGCGGAGTCGAACCGCACCAACGGTGCGGCTGAGGTCAGCGACCTGACGGTCTTCAACGTGTCGGCGACCAGGCGGGCTGCGCCCCGCGGCGAACCGCACGAGCCCTTGCGGAGTCGTTGGGCCACGACCACCGGTGCCGACTGGGTGGTCGACACGGTGGCCAGCAGGGCGTTGAGGCCACGGACCCCGGAGTAGCCGTAGCTCGAACCCTGTTTGGCGTAGCCGTGGACCTCGATGATGGTGTCGTCGATGTCGACCATCACCCGCCCACCAACCTCGTCATCGACCCGGTCGTCGACGCGGAGCAGCGGTGTCTGGTCGCCCAGGTTGATCAGGAGCCGGGACGCGACCGCGTCGAGTTGTCGGACGTGGCCGAAGGTGAACGAGCGCAGGAACGACCCCAGCGTCGAGGGTGCGTAGGCGTTGCCGAAGATCCGGCCCATCCCGCCGTGGCGGAGTAGCGCCATGTCATCGATCGAGTCAGCGCCCGCGACCATCCCCGCAACCAAGGAGGTGACCTTCAGCCCGGCGTTCGCGCCCTTGTCGGTCGGCACGGACAGGTGCTGTTGGGCCAACTCGCGCAGGCCCGCGGCGGTGGCCAACGAGATGACCGGAACGAGTCCGGCCGACGACACGAGATTCGGATCATCGAACACCGCGGAAGTCGCGGCCGACGTGTGGCAGAGTTGCATCTACGAGATGCCCTTCGTGTGGGTGGAAATGGTTCCCTAGCCGGGGTGTCTGGTCAGACGCTCCGTTCCGGAGTGAAATGTGGGGGTGCGGCCGGTCGGGTTGACGTCGTTGTTCCTATGGTTCGTTGAGGCCGTGCCCTAGCCGGGCGCGGGGGTCACGTGTTGGGCTC
>NZ_JAHWBL010000078.1:0-14180 GCF_029493445.1 Nocardioides sp. ChNu-99
CGCACGATCGCCCACCGAAGACGCTGTCCGGGGGCACGCCTGCGAGCGCAGGTTCGAAACCCGAGTCCTGAATCAAACCGGCTCAAAACCGACGGACGACGGAACAACGTTTCTGACCCGCCCCGCCTGTGACTTCGTCTGCTGAATGGCGGGGTTCTTCGGTCGCTTCGTGGCGGGGTCAGGTGGCACCGATGACCAGGGTGCTCTGTGCGGCTTCGATGACGTCGTTGGTGATGGTGTCGAGTTCGTTGATCTTCAGGACCCGCTGGATCTGGGGGAAGAGGCGTTCGAGGAGCCGGAAGTTGCCGCGGGTGATCCGTGCGATGGCTGCGATGGCTTGGGCGTCGGTGAAGTCGTCGGGGTCGAGGGTCTTGCCGAGGGATCGCCAGTGTCGGTCGAGGACGAACAGCAGTTCGTCTTGTCCCAGGGGCCGGTACTGGTGGGCGAAGCCGACTCGGCTGTAGAACTGGGGGTAGTGGCTGAACTGCTTCTCCAGGCCGGGCATGCCGATCAGGATCAGGGCGATGTCGTCGCGGTCGTAGCGATCGCGCAGCAGTTCCAGCGCGGCGGGACGCAGTCGTTCGGCCTCGTCGACGATGATCAGCTCCACGTAGTTCCTGCCGTGTCGCCATCCCCAGGCCTCGGGAGTGGCCGTGCCGGGAGGTACGAGGTGCTGCTCGATGCACATGTTGGTGCGGGTGATGGCTTGGGTCAGCTCGTCCTTCAGGGTCCGCGGGGTGGTCAGCACGCTGGGGGTGTAGAGCACGGTGCGGCTCCGGTTCAAGGCGGCGTAGATCTTGGCGTCGTTGTCGGAGCGCGGCCCCCAGTAGGTCAGCAGGTCATGAGCCTTCTCGTAGTGTGCGTAGCGGCGCGCGGAGAGTGTCTTTCCTACGCCGGCTGATCCGAAGCACAAACCGATGGTGTGCCCGCGGCGCACGGCGTCGGCGAACTCGGTGAAGCGGCGGTGCTCCTTGGTGACGATGAAGCGCTGGCTCACCTGAGGTCCTCCTTGTAGATCTTCAACGCCGACCTCGGCGCCGGAGCCGGTGCTTCGGTGATCCGTGGCGTCTCGGTAGGTGCGGCCACGAGGGCGATGCGTTCGTTGATGCCGGCTCGCAGCGCCCGGCGGCGGGCGTTGCGCGCGGCCTGGATCTCCTTGAGGCTGACCTTCTGGTCGTGGTGCTCTTGGTTGACGGCCTTGCAGACGAATTCGTCGTGATCGAAGACGCGGATCTCGGTGATGTCGCGGGGGTCGTAGCGGATCACGACCGAGCGTCCGACGTAGCCGGCCAGAGTTGGCGAGACGTAGCGCAGGCCCTGGAAGCGGATGCCATCGCGGCGCACGACGCGGGTCTTGGCGACGGTCAACAGCAGTCCGTCGAGGTCTTCCAGGCTCTCGGGCATTCGGGGCAGCCAGCCATCGGCGATCCACGCGCTGCGCGGGGAGGTTCCGAGCTCGCTGTGCGTGCGGTCGTTGTAGGTGGCCACGAACGCCTCCAGGGCGCTATCGAGTTCGGCCAGGGACAGTTTCGGTGTCGGCCAGGGGTGCCCTTCGGTGATGTGTCCGGGCAGGGTGGCGAGTAGCTCGGTGTTGATGGTGCCGAAGAACCGCTCGATCTTGCCGCGGCCCTGGGGTCGGGCGACGGTGGAGTGGATCAGTCGGATGTGGAGGTCGACGGCGGTGTGGGCGAGCTGGTCACTGGTGAAGTCGCTGCCGTGGTCGACGTAGAGCACGTCGGGCAGGCCGCACATCGGCCAGGCCGGGTCGGTCTTGTGCCAGATCGCTTGGCGCAGCGCCAGGGCGGTGTTCATCGCCGACGGTGCGCCCAGGAAGGCTGTGTAGCCGCAGACCGCCCGGGAGCAGTCGTCGAGGATCGTTGTCAGCCATGGCCGTGCGGGCTTGCCGTCGGTGCCCACCACCAGGATGTCGAGCATGGTGTGATCGGATTGCCACATCGCGTTGGGCAGCTCTGCTTGCCGGCGGAGCACCAGCTCGTGCTTGTCGCGGTAGGACGCTGCGCCCTCCAGGGCGAGGGTGACCATGCCGGGATCCAGGGTCCGCACGATGTCCCACACCACCGAGTAGGAGGGGACCGGCCACTTCCGGGCGGCGCAGATGCCGGTGACTTTGCGGTGGATGGTGGCGATGGCCGGCCGCGGCTTGCTCAGTGCCAGGCCCTCGATCAGGTGGACGAGGTCGGGCGGAAGGCGGCGGGAGCCGGTGTCCGCTCGCGAGGCTGTCTCCAGTCCGGCGTAGCCGTCGGCGCGGTAGCGGGCGTGCCAGCGCTCCAGGGTCCGCAGCCCTACATCGGTCTCGCGAGCTAAGCGCGCGAGGGGCACCTGGTCCTCGACGTGGAGCCTGAGGATTCGCCACCGCGCTCGAGCGTCCACGACGCACCTACTGCAAGGCGTTCTCGCGCCCGCGCTCGGCGCGCTGAAGGGCGCGGTAGACCGTGGAGCGGCCCACGCTGAACAGCTCGGCCAGCTCGCCCACGGTGTGCTCGTCGGCGGCATGTAGCTGGACGAGGTGAGCTTCTTGCCGGGGGGTGAGTTTCGGTGACTTCCCGCGCAGCCGGCCCTTGGCCTTGGCGACCTTCATCCCCTCGCGGGTGCGGGCACGGATGAGGTCGGCTTCGAATTCGGCGACCATCGCCAGCACGTTGAACAACAGTTTCCCCATCGGGTCGGTCGGGTCGTACACCGATCCGGCGATGCTCAGCTTCACTTCCCGCGCCGCGAGGTCGTCGGCGATCTGGTGGGCATCACGGACTGAACGCGCCAGCCGATCGAGCTTGGTGACCACGAATGTATCGCCGTCCCGACAGGCAGCCAGCGCCTGCCGCAGGCCCTCACGGTCGGCGTTGCGGCCCGTGAGCCCGTGATCGACGTAGATGCGCTTGGGATCGACGCCGAACGCCGCGAGTCCGTCACGCTGCGCGGTCAGGTCCTGCTCGTCGGTGGAGACTCGGGCATAGCCGACCTTCAAGGGGGACATGCTCCCCAGTGTGTCATATAGCCTCCCTTCACCGGACAGTTCACCGGACGGGTCTTACGGGACAGCCCGCCAGGCGTGCCGTCGTTCCTCTCGATAAGTAGCGGTGGTGTCCGGTGAGGGTTCCCCTTACGGGCATGCGATCTGGGCTGACGCCTGTGACCGAGTGTTCAGTGCGCGCTGTATAGTTCAGTCCATGCTGACTATTGCTTCGCGTCTCGACGTGATGAACCGCCTGGGTCGTGCACTGGCCGACCCCACTCGATCCCGGATCATCTTGACCCTGCTCGACCATCCCGCTTACCCGGCGGAACTGGCCCGAGATCTGGACCTGACACGCCCGAACGTGTCCAACCACCTGGCATGCCTGCGCGATTGCGGGATCGTCGTCTCCGAGACCGAGGGTCGTCGGACACGATATGAGATCGCCGATTCGCACCTGGCGCAGGCGCTGACGGCACTGGTCGATGCCACCCTGGCAGTGGACGAAGACGCCCCGTGCATCGATCCCGCCTGCTCGCTTCCCGGATGCGACGCAGCTGGGGAGGGCGCATGATCCTCACCTCGGTCTTGCAGGCGATGGGCCTGTTCGCAGCGACCAACATCGACGACATCATCGTGCTCTCCCTCTTCTTCGCGCGAGGGGCAGGCCAGCGCGGCACTACCGCCCGCATTCTGGCCGGCCAGTACCTCGGATTCGCCGGCATCCTCGGTGCCGCGGTCCTGGTGACCATCGGTGCCGGAGCATTCCTGCCCTCGGCAGCCATCCCGTACTTCGGTCTCATCCCTCTGGGCCTCGGCCTCTGGGCCGCATGGCAGGCCTGGCGCGGAGACGATGACGACGATGACGACGAGGCCAAGGTTGCCGGCAAGAAGGTCGGCGTGTGGACAGTCGCAGGCGTCACCCTTGCCAACGGCGGCGACAACATCGGCGTCTACACCCCTGTCTTCCTCAGCGTGGAACCTCTCGCAGTAGTCGCCTACTGCATCGTCTTCCTCGCGCTCGTCGCGGTCCTGGTGGCCCTGGCAAAGTTCGTCGCCACCCGCCCCCCGATCGCCGAAGTGCTCGAACGCTGGGAGCACATCCTCTTCCCCATCGTTCTCATCGGCCTCGGCATCGTGATCCTCGTCAGCGGCGGAGCCTTCGGACTCTGATGTAGCGGCAGCGATCCAAACGGCCCCGACCGGGCGCACCCCTCTCGGTTCAGACCGCGACACCTACCTGCAGCCAGCCCTGCGTGATCGCGGCAACAAGACCGCCACGGAGCGCTGCAAAAACCCCGCCACCAAGCGAACGAAGCCACAGACAAGGCGACCGTCCCGGTCGCGTGGCGCGCCGCGTTGTCGACGAGGTTGCGCACGACCTGGCCCAGGGCGGGTCCGTCGCCGGTGGTGCGCAGCGGCGTCACGCCCGCGCCGTCGACCCGGAGGTCGGGACGGTTGCGGCGCAGGCGCGCGACCTCGGTCAGGAGCAGGTCGTCGAGGTCGACCTCGGTACGCCGACGCGTCGCCGCCCCCTCCTCGGTGCGGGTGAGCACGAGCATCTGCTCCACGAGGTGCTGCAGGCGGGTGGTCTCCTCGAGCACCGCCGTCACGAGCTCGCCCTCGTCGAGCGCGCCCGGGTGGGCGCGGGCGACCTCCGCGGTCTGGCGCAGGCTCGCGAGCGGCGAGCGCAGCTCGTGGGAGGTGTCGGAGACGAAGGCGCGCTGGCGGTGCGCGGCCGTCTCGAGCCGCTCGAGCATCGCGTTCATCGTGGTGGCCAGGCGCGCGACCTCGTCGCCCGACGGGGGGACGGGGACGCGGCGCTCGAGGGCCCCGGAGCCGATCGTCGCGACCTCCGCGCGGATCCGCTCCACGGGGCGCAGGGCGCGCCCGGTGACGAGCCACGTGGTGACGCCCACCAGCAGCACGGCCACGGGGATCCCGGTGGCGAGCAGCGGCCAGAGCGCGGCGACGGAGTCCTCGGCGTCCTCGAGCGTCACGGCGACGGCCACGACGTGCTCCTGCTCGTCGTCGCCGGTGCCCACCTCCACGTCGTCGGTGCGCACGACGTACCGGTCGCCGTCGAGCCGGGTGGTGCCGTCGGCGCGGGGCAGGGTGAGGCCGCCCGTGCCCGACGACGCCACGAGCGTGCTGCCGCGCGTCACCTGCCAGGCGATGTCGTCGACGTCCTGCTCGTCGTCGCCGCCGTCGGGGTCGTCGGACGGCAGCGCCGCGACGCCGCCCTGCTCCAGAGCGGCAGCCAGCTCCTCGGCGCGGTTCTCGGCGGTGTCGCCGGCCGCGCCGCGCAGCGAGGCACCGAGGGCGAGCACGAGCGCGACCGCGCCGACGGCGAAGGCGAGGGCCACGACGAGCGTGGCGGCGGCCGTGGTGCGGGCGCGGACGCCGGCGCGCCGCCGTACCGGGGGGACGGCGGGTGGGGGCGTCGCGGGAGCGGACACGGCTCAGCCGCCGTCGCTGGAGAGGCGGTAGCCGGCGCCCCGCACGGTCTGGATGGCGGCGCGGTCGAAGGGCCGGTCGAGCTTGTTGCGCAGGTGCCGCACGTAGACCTCGACGATGTTGGGGTCGCCGTCGAAGTCGTCGTCCCACACCGAGTCGAGCACCCGCCGCTTGGAGACGACGTCTCCCTTGTGGCGCAGCAGGAAGGCGAGCAGCGACAGCTCGCGGGAGGTGAGCGACAGCTCGACGTCGCCGCGCCAGGCCCGCCGCGCCGCGGGGTCGAGCCGCAGGTCCCCGGCCTCGAGCACCGTGGGCCGCTCGCGCGCGCCGCGCCGGGCGACGGCCCGCAGCCGGGCCACGAGGACGGGGAACGAGAACGGCTTGGTGAGGTAGTCGTCGGCGCCGGTGTCGAGGCCCTCGACCTGGTCCCACTCGCCGTCCTTGGCGGTGAGCATGAGCACCGGCGTCCAGTTCTCCTCCGCGCGCAGCGTCGCGCACACGCGGTAGCCGTTGATGCCCGGCAGCATGAGGTCGAGGACGATCGCGTCGTACGTGTTCTCCCGAGCCATCCACAGGCCGTCGGTGCCGTCGTGCGCGACGTCGACCGCCATGCCCTCGGCCTCGAGACCCAGCTCCAGGGACCGCGCCAGGCGGCGCTCGTCGTCGACCACCAGCACGCGCATGGGCGTCATCGTGCCGCACCTCCGCTGAACGCGGGCTGAACGGTCGGCTCCCCGGGCCTAGGATGTTCCCTCGTGGCTGAACTGCACTTCTTCACCGGGACCATGGACTCGGGGAAGAGCACGCTCGCCCTGCAGACCAACCACAACCACGCGACGCGGGGGCGGGTGGGGCACATCTTCACGAGCCACGACCGCGCCGGCTCGGCGACCATCTCCTCACGGCTCGGGCTCTTCCACGACGCCGCCGAGGTGGCCGACGACTTCGACTTCTGGCGCTACGTGGTCGGGGAGCTGACCCGGGGCAGGCGCATCGACTACCTCATCTGCGACGAGGCCCAGTTCTACTCGGCGGAGCAGATCGAGCAGCTCGCCAAGGTCGTCGACGAGCTGCAGATCGACGTGTTCTGCTTCGGCATCCTCACCGACTTCCGCACCCGGCTCTTCCCGGGCTCGGCCCGGCTGGTCGAGCTGGCGGACCGCATGCAGGTGCTCCAGGTCGAGGCCCTGTGCTGGTGCGGCCAGCGGGCGACGCACAACGCGCGGACCGAGGACGGCGTCATGGTGACGGAGGGCGACCAGGTCGTCGTCGGCGACGTCGACCAGACCGGACAGCCGCCCGCCGAGGTGGCCTACGAGGTGCTGTGCCGCCAGCACCACCGCCGCCGGCTCACGGCCGCCCGTGCCAAGGCCGTCTCGCTCGTGTCCGAGCCGCTGCCGTTCGGGGAGTGAGGCGGTCAACCGGCGTGCCCGGGCACAAATGGACCCCGGTCCGCGTTCTCCGGGTGTGAGCACGACGCGCAGCCTCCACGACGCGGTGGTCGTCGGTGCCGGGCAGGCCGGGCTGTCGGCGTCGTTCCACCTGCGCCGGCTGGGCGTGGAGCACGTCGTCCTCGACGCGTACGCCGCGCCGGGCGGCGCGTGGCAGCACCGGGCCCACTCGCTGACGATGGCCGACGTGCACGGCGTCGCCGCGCTGCCGGGCCTCCCGCTGCCCGACGGCGACCCGCACGCACCCGCCCGGGAGGTCGTGCCGGCGTACTTCGCGGAGCACGAGGCCCGCTTCGCGCTGCCCGTCGAGCGGCCCGTCGACGTCACCCGGGTGGACCCGGAGCCGGACGGGACGCTGCTGGTCCGGGCCCGCGACGGGCGCGCCTGGCCCACCCGCACCCTGGTCAGCGCCACCGGCACGTGGCGCCGGCCCTTCGTGCCGCACGTCGCCGGGATCGAGACCTTCGCCGGTCGCACGCTGCACTCGTCGGCGTACGACGGGCCCGCGGACCTCGCCGGCCGCACGGTCCTCGTCGTGGGGGGCGGGGCCTCGGCGGTGCAGCTGCTCGGGGAGGTCGCGGGCACCTCGCGGACCCTGTGGGCCACGCGGCGCCCGCCGCTGTGGCGCGACGGCGAGGTGGAGCCGTTCGACGGTCGCGCCGCGGTCGCGCTCGTCGAGGAGCGGGTACGGCGCGGGCTGCCGCCCCGCAGCGTCGTGAGCGTCACCGGGCTGCACCTGCGCCCGCAGGAGCAGCGGGCGGTGGCCCTCGGCGCGTACGCGCGCCTCCCGATGCCGCAGCGCTTCGTGCCGGACGGGGCCGTCTGGGCCGACGGCAGCCACCGCGCGTTCGACGTGGTGGTGTGGGCGACCGGGTTCCGGCCGGACACGGGCCACCTGGCCCCGCTGCAGCTGCGGGCGCCCGGGGGCGGCATCGTGCTCGACGGCACCACCGTCGTGGCCGACCCGCGGGTGCAGCTCGTCGGCTACGGGCCCTCGGCCAGCACGATCGGGGCCAACCGCGCCGGCCGTGCGGCCGCCGTCGCGGTGCGCGACCGGCTCGCCGCGGGCGCCGACGTCACCAGTGCACGCCGCGGAACACCCGCGCCAGCATGAGCTGCTCGCTCTGCGAGCCGCCCTCCCCGCCCTTGCCGCCGCCCTCCCCGCCCGCCGTCCCGGCGGCCGGGCCGCGGGCCGCCGCCGAGTCGGGGAACACGTGGTACGCCATGTTGAGCACCCGGAACGCCAGCTTCGGAGCGAGCGTGTGCGCCACGGCGCCTGCGTTGCCGAGCGGGGTGTTGACCTCGTGGGGACGTTCGACGAGCGCCGTGACGACGAGGTCGGCGGCCTGCGCCGGCGAGATGGTCGGGAACCGGTCGTAGAGCTTCGTGGGCGCGATCATCGGCGTGCGCACGAGCGGCATGTGCACGTTCGTGAACGTGACGCCCTCGCCGACGAGCTCGGAGGCCACGACGGTGCTCCAGGCGTCGAGCGCGGCCTTGGAGGCGACGTACGCCGAGAACCGCGGCGGGTGGGTCTGCACCCCGATCGAGGAGATGACCCGGTGGCACCGGTGACGAAGTAGGACATGGGCCGCAGCGTAGTGGTCTGCGTCACGTCCGTGGGGTGCTCGGAGGGGTGGTGCGGGGCCTACTCGCCCCGCCCGCCGCCGAACATGATCTCGTCCCAGCTCGGCACCGAGGCGCGGCCGCGGGCCTTGCGGGCCGGCCGGCGCGGCGCGGGCGCCGGCTCCGGCTCGGCGGGCTGCTCGCCCTGGTCCTGATGCGGGTCCGTCGGGTCCGCGTCGGTGGGGTCCGGGTCGGCGCGGTCAGCGTCGGACGGGGCCGCCGGGGTGTCGAGGTCGCCCGCGGGCTCCCCGACGGCCTCGACGTGGTCGGCCTCGGACGGGCCGAGGTCGTCCTCCGGCGCCGCGGCTCCGGTGACGGCGGCACGCAGCTCGCCGAGGTCGCCCAGGTCGACGGTCGCCTCGCGGTCGGCGTCGCCGGCCCCGTCGCCCGCCCCGTCGTTGGCCAGGTCGAGCGCGTCGGCGCCGAGCCCACCCGGCTCGGCGGCGGGCCCGGCGGGGGAGTCGTCGTACGGCAGGTCGAGCAGTGCGTCCGCGGTGCGGGAGCGGGCTCCGGCGGCGCGGCGTCGGCGGGCCTGCTGCAGGTCGTCGCGGACGGGGTCGCTCGGCGCGTCGGGCACCTCGCCGATGAGCCAGCGGGCGTCCTCGTCGTCGGCGACCACGTAGCTGCCGCGCAGGTCGAACGTGAAGGTGGCGGTGCCGCGCCGCTTGCCGGCGACGAAGGTGCCGCTCAGGGTCCAGCGGCCGTCGTCGCGCCGCCACGCGTCCCACGTCACGGCGTCGGGGGACAGGGCGCGGGAGCGCAGGTGGGCGGCGACCGCCTCGCCGAGGGTGCGGGCGGCGGTGGCGCCGTCCCCGCGGCGGCGCAGGGAGGAGGCCTGGGCGCGCTCGGCGACGTGGGCACGCTCGGCGAGGACCGGCGCGACGAAGCCCATGATGCGCTCGACCGTCGTCTGCGCGGCCTGCGCGACGTCGTCCGGTGACGCCCCGGCCCGGATCCGGGCCTGGATGTCGCGGGGACGCAGGGTCGATTCCATCGTGATCTCCAACTGGCCGAGTCGGTCCGTGTCGCCGCGCAGCGCCGCGCGGAGTCGGGCGTCGACGTCGAGCGTGAACTCGACGCCCGCGTCGCTGACCAGCACCAGGCGACGCTTGTCCTGGCTGAGGCCCGTGAGCGTCAGGTGGACCATCGGGATGGCTGCCTCCTGCTCGCGGTCGCTGGTCGTCGGTCGTGCCGCGACGGCGCCGCGCGGTGGGGTCGCCCCGCGGGGTCCGTCGTGACCGCCGAGCCTACGCCCCGGGACCGCCCCGGCGTGGGCGACCGGCCGGGGCTACGCTCCCGCGGTGGGATCGTGGGACCTCGACAGTGCCGTGCTGCTCGTCGTGCTCGACCTCGTCGGCATCTTCGTGTTCGCGATCTCCGGGGCGCTCGTCGCCGTGCGCGGGCGGCTCGACCTCTTCGGCGTGCTCGTGCTCGCGGGCACGACGGGCCTGGGCGGCGGGTTCCTGCGCGACGTGCTCATCGGCGCCGTGCCCCCGGCCGCGCTCGCCGACTGGCGCTACCTGCTCGTGCCGGTGGTGGCCGGGCTCGTCACCTTCCGCTTCCACCCCACGCTGGGCCGCCTCGAGCGGCCCGTCGGCGTCTTCGACGCGTTCGGGCTGGCGGTCTTCTGCGTGGCCGGCGCCGTGAAGGCCCTCGACTACGGCCTGGGCCCGCTCCCGGCGGCGCTCCTGGGCATGGTGACCGGGATCGGCGGCGGCATGGTGCGCGACCTGCTGGCCGGGCAGGTGCCGGTCGTCTTCCGCGGCGAGCTCTACGCCACGCCCGCGCTCGCCGGGGCCGCCGTCGCCGTTGGGGGGCTCGAGCTCGGACTGCCGCTGCTGCCGGTCGCCGTGGTCGGCGCCGGGACCTGCCTGGTGTGGCGGCTGCTCGCGATGTGGCGGGGCTGGCGCGCGCCCCTGCCGGCCGGGCCGTCCGCCGCCTGAGGGGCGCGGGCGCGGGGAGCGGCGGGGTTCAGTCGCCCAGCACCCGGCGGGTGTAGGCGTTCGCCAGCACCCGGTCGGGGTCGAGGCGCTCGCGCAGCGCGAGGAAGTCGTCGAACCGCGGGTACGCCGGCGCGAGGTCGGCCGCGGTCCGCGTGTGCAGCTTGCCCCAGTGCGGGCGCCCGTCGTGGGCGCGCAGCACCGGCTCCACCCCGGCGAAGTACGCCGTGTGGTCGACCGCCGCGGGCACGTGGAACGCCAGGTAGAGCGAGTCCCGCCCGTACGCCGTCGACAGGGGCACGTCGTCGGCGCGGGCGGCCCGGATCTCGACGGGGAACCCGATGCGCCAGTCCGCGGCGGCGATGGTGCGCCGTACCTCCGCCAGCACGGCGGGGCCCGCGGCGCGGGGCACGGCGTACTCCATCTCGCGGAAGCGCACCCGGCGCGGCGACGTGAGAACGCGGTGGGGGACGTCGGAGAACGTGCGCGGCGACAGCGCCCGCGCGGCCACCCGGTTGAGGGTGGGCACGAGCGCGGGGACGCGGTTGCCCAGCGCGACGACGCCGCCGAAGACGGTGTTCGCGAGCAGCTCGTCGTCGACCCAGCCTCGCGCCCGACCCAGCGGCCGGGCCTCGTCGAGGTCGGCGTCGAGACGGTTGTCCCGCTTCGTCAGCAGGCGGTCGGTGTGGGGGAACCAGTGCAGGTCGACGTGGTGGTTCTCGTCGAGCAGCGCGTCGAGCGAGCCGATCGCCTCGTCCCACGTCATCGGCTGCTCGACGGCCTCGAGCAGGAGGAGCGGCTCGACGGCGAGGGTGACCCGGGTGAGGACCCCGAGGGCGCCGAGGGAGACGCGCGCGAGGTCGAGCACGTCCGCGTTCTCGGTGGGCGTGGCCACCACCACCTCGCCGGTGCCGGTCACCAGCTCGAGGCCGACGACCTGGGCGCCGAGCCCGGCCCACGTGCCCCCGCTGCCGTGGGTGCCCGTCGACACGGCGCCCGCGACCGTCTGCTCGGCGATGTCGCCCATGTTGTGCAACGTGAGGCCGAGGCGCTCGAGCTCGGCGTTGAGCACCTTCAGCGGCGTGCCCGCGAGCACGGTCACGGTCATCGCCGCGCGGTCGACGTCGACCACGCCGACGAGCCCCTCGGGGTGCAGCAGCTCGCCGTCGGTGAGCGCCACGTCGGTGAAGCTGTGGCCGGTGCCGACCATCCGGACGGTCGAGCCGTGCGACCGGGCCCGGTGCACGGCCGCGACGACGTCACCGACGTCGCGGGGGGTGCTCGTCGTCGCGGGGTGGGCGGTCGCCGTCCCCGCCCAGTTCGACCAGCTCGCAGCGCCCATGGGGCGGGAGCCTAGGGCGTCGGCACGTCGCGCGGCAGGGGCGCAGCGGCCCCGGCCTCGGGGACCGTCGCGGGGACGGGCGTCGCCCAGGCGGCGACGGTGGCGACGACCCCGGCGACCACCGGCACGGCGTACGCGGCCTGCGCGCCCCAGGTGTCGATGCACACGCCCGCCAGGGCCGCGCCGGGCGCGATGCCCGCGGCCATGCCGGTGTGGAGCACGGCCATGGCCTCGGTGACGCGGGTGGCCGGCGCCGCCTGCTGCACCAGGCTCATGGCGCTGATGAGGGTGGGGGAGATGGCGGCGCCCGCCACCAGCAGGCACACGCCCAGCACCAGGACGGAGGGCACCACGAGCAGGGGCGCCATGGCGACGGTGAGGGCGAGCGCGGCCCAGCGCATCCGCGCGTGCGGCCCGACGCGCCACTGCACGGCTCCGACGACGACGCCGGCGGCGAGGCTGCCGAGGGCCCAGGCGGCCAGCAGCACACCGGCCCACGCCTTCGCGCCCTGCTCCTCCGCGAACGCGACGGTGGCCACCTCGGCCGAGCCGAAGACGGCTCCGAGGCCGAAGCTCGACGCGGTGAGCGCGGCGATGGTCGCCCACGGCATCCGCGGACGGGCCGCCGACATCGTCGTACGGCGCTCGACCGGGGGCTGGGTGCCCCGCTGGCCGGTCAGCGCCAGGGTGCCGAGCACGCCGGCGGCCACCGCGACGAGCAGCCCGGCGGCGGGGTCCCACGCGGTGGCCAGCACCGTGACGAGGATCGGGCCGGTGATGAAGACCGCCTCGTCGACGACCGCCTCGAGCGCGAACGCCGTCTGCACGCCCGCGGTGTCGCCGCGCAGCACGTGGGCCCAGCGGGCCCGCACGCACGAGCCGACCTGGGGCAGGGCGGCCCCGGCCACGGCGGCCGCGACGTACGCGGTCCACAGGGGCGCCTCGGTCCCGACCGCGGCGACCAGCGCCGTGCCGGCGATCCCGAACACGACGATGGCCGGCGCGAGGGCCCGGGCCTGCCCCAGCCGGTCGGCGAGACGGCCGTGCACGATCGCGAGCGCGGCGTTCGCCAGCACGTAGACGGCCGACACGGCGCCGGCGACGCCGTACGAGCCCGTGTGCTCCGAGACGAGCAGCACGATGCCGAGCGAGACGGTGGAGATGGGGATGCGGGCGACCAGCCCCGTGAGGCTGAACGCGAGGGCTCCCGGCAGCCGCAGGATCCGGGTGTACGACGTCAGCACGACGACCGAGCCTAGGCCGCCCGGGCGTCCCTCCCGGCATCAGCGCGTGCCCTCCGCCTCCCTACGATGGCGCCATGCCGAGCGACACGTCCCCGCCCCCCACCGACGCCCCCGACGTCAGCCCGTACGACGCCCTCCTCCTGGTCGGTTTCGGCGGCCCCGAGGGTCCGGACGACGTCGTGCCCTTCCTGGAGAACGTCACCCGCGG
The DNA here is from genome assembly GCF_029493445.1 of Nocardioides sp. ChNu-99. Classification (NCBI taxonomy): domain Bacteria; kingdom Bacillati; phylum Actinomycetota; class Actinomycetes; order Propionibacteriales; family Nocardioidaceae; genus Nocardioides; species Nocardioides sp. ChNu-99. The sequence continues at coordinate 13,243 of NZ_JAHWBL010000078.1, forward strand.
GCGCGGCATCCCGCGCGAGCGGCTCGTCGAGGTCGGCGCCCACTACGACCTGTTCGGTGGTCGTTCGCCGATCAACGACCAGAACCGGGCGCTGCTGGCGGCCATCCGCGAGGACCTGGCGGCCCACGGCATCGACCTGCCCGTCTACTGGGGCAACCGCAACTGGGACCCCTACCTCGACGACGTCGTCACGCAGATGGCGCGCGACGGGGTACGGCGGGCCGCGGCCTTCGTGACGTCGGCCTACTCGTCGTACTCGTCGTGCCGGCAGTACCGCGAGAACCTCGCCGGCGCCGCCCGCGCCGCCGCCGACGCGGGCCTGGAGCCGCCGGTGCTCGACCGGTTCCGGGTCTACTTCAACCACCCCGGCTTCGTGCGCCCCAACGTGGAGGCGGTGCTCGCCGCGCTGCGCGAGCTGCCCGAGGAGGCCCGCGCGGGGGCGCGGATCGTCTTCGTCACGCACTCGATCCCGACGAGCATGAACGACGGCAGCGGTCCGACGGGCGACGCCTACCGCACGCAGCACCTCGACGCCGCGGGCGTGATCGCCGACGAGGTGGCGCGCACCACGGGCACCACCCACGCGTGGGACCTCGTCTACTGCTCGCGCTCCGGCCCGCCGCAGGTGCCGTGGCTCGAGCCGGACGTGAACGACCACCTCACCGAGCTGTCGGCCGCGGGCGTCCCCGGCGTCGTGCTGGCCCCGATCGGGTTCGTGTCCGACCACATGGAGGTCATCTACGACCTCGACACCGAGGCGCTCGCGACCGCCGCCGAGCTCGGCCTCCCGGCCGCCCGCGCGGCGACGGCCGGCACGCACCCCTCCTTCGTGTCGCTGGCCCGCGACCTGCTCCTGGAGCGGGCCGCGGTCGAGCGCGCGGCCGCGGCCGGGAGCGACGCCCCCGAGGCCGCGCTGCCCGACCGGCCCGCGCTCGGCG
>NZ_JAHWBL010000079.1:0-14115 GCF_029493445.1 Nocardioides sp. ChNu-99
GCGGGCCGCGCGCGCGACGCGGAGGCGCGGCCGGGCGGGCCCCGAGCAGCAGCGCCCAGCGGGCGACGAGGCGGGTCACGGGGCGCACGAGGGCGAGGTCGAGCAGCGTCCACACCGCCCGCTCGCCGGCGGCGAGCCAGAGGCCGCCGACCGCGGCGGCGAGCAGGTGGAAGGCCACCATGGTCAGGTCGCCGGCCCCGGCATCGACCCCGGCCCCGTCCGGGGTCGCGTGGGCGTGCGTGCCGCCCGCCGGGCCGGGTGCGAGCACCATCAGCCCGAGGTGGGTGGCGGCCTGGCCGACGACGAGGAGCAGCGTGGTCTCCAGCGCGTCGACCCGCCGGCCGAGCAGCAGCGCGGACCCGGCGGTGAGCAGGAGCAGCAGCGGCAGCGCCGCGAGCGGGGAGGGCAGGGCACCGCCGGCGAGGGCGTGGCCGGCGCCGCCGGCCAGCAGCACGACGAGGGCGAGCACACCGCCGCGCGCGAGGCGCAGCGTCCAGCCCGTCGTCGTCACGGGCGCCATCCTCCCCGAGACGCCGCGCCGGCACGAACCGCAGGGTCCGTGCCGGCGTGGGTCAGGCGGGATCGGGGTGGGGTCAGGCGGGGTCGCTCGCCGCGGCGCGGGACTCCTCGGCCTCGGTGCGGGCGGCGAGGGCCGCGATCCGCTCGGCGCTGGGCGCACCGGAGAGCCGGTCGGCGCGGGCCTCGCCCAGGGATCCCCCGGAGCGCTCGATGTCGTAGGCCGACTCGGAGTGCTCGGCGAGGTCGAGACCGGCGAACTCCTTCTCCTCGTCCACGCGCAGCCCCATCGTCTTGTCGAGCACCTTCGCGATGATCCAGGTCATCACGAACGCGTAGCCGCAGGTGGCCCCGATGGCGACCACCTCGCGCCACGCGATGTCCCAGCTGCCCCCGAACAGGACCCCCTTGATCCCCGCCGGCGAGCCCGAGTAGCCGATGAGCACGACGCACAGCGAGCCGACGATCCCGCCCATGCCGTGCACGGCGAACGCATCGAGGCTCTCGTCGACCCCGAGCTTCGCCTTCCACGTGCAGGCCCAGGCGACGAACGCGCCGGACGCGACGCCGACGACGATCGCGCCGAGGGCGTCGACCGCGTCGGCCGACGGGGTGATGCCGACGAGGCCGGCGATGATGCCCGACGCCATGCCGAGGGTGGTGGGGGCGCCGTCGCGGATCTTCTCGACGAGGCAGAAGCCGATCATGCCGGTGGCCCCGGCGATGAGGGTGGTCATCACGGCGTACTGCGCGAGGAAGTTCGCGCCGGCCGCCGTGCCGCCGTTGAAGCCGAACCAGCCCATCCACAGCAGCCCGGCCCCGAGCAGCACGAGCGGCAGGTTGTGGGGCCGCGACCCCATGTTCTTGCGGGGGCCGAGCACCATCGCGAGGGCGAGCGCGCCGAGACCGGCGGACATGTGCACGGCGGTGCCGCCCGCGTAGTCGTGCAGGCCGAGGTCGTTGCGCATCCAGCCGCCCTGGGTGTCCTCGCCGTCGAAGGCGAACACCCAGTGGCCCAGCGGGAAGTAGACGAGCGTCGCCCACACGGCCGAGAACACCAGCCAGCCGCCGAACTTCATGCGCCCGACGGCGCCGGAGGCGACGATCGCGACGGTGATGGCGGCGAAGAGGATGTAGAAGGCGAACCAGTAGGGGTCGACGAGCTGGGCCTCCCCCGGGTCCTCGTAGATCCCGAGGAAGCCGAGGTAGCCGTCGGGGTTGCCGATGAGGCCCCAGCCGCCGACGGAGTCGCCGACGACGAGGCCGTGGCCGAAGAGGACGTAGAGCACGGTCACCGTGGCGAGCGTGCTCATCGTCATCATGATCATGTTGAGGGCGTTCTTGCTCCCCACCATGCCCCCGTAGAACAGGGCGATCCCGGGGAACATGATGATGACGAGCGCCAGGGCGGCGAGCATCCACGCGACGTCTGCAGCGGGCATGGGGGTGTCTCCTCGGGTGGGCGGCGGCGGGCCGCGGTGCTCAGTGGTGCGGGTGGTCGCGCAGCCACGCTGCGGCGCGATGGCGGTAGGTGGCGATGCCCTTGTAGTCGGCCATGTCCTCGGGGAGCTCCGCGATGACGGCGGCGGCCCGGACCCGCCACGGCTCGACCCGGGCCAGGTCGGCGAGGGGCAGCAGGTAGCTGCGGATGAGGAACATGACGGCCCCCGACTCGGGGAGCCGCACGAGGTGCTGCACCTCGGTGCGCAGGTGCACGAGGCGACCGAAGGCGTCGTCGTCGACGGTCCGGACCATCGCGCGGTCGGACCCCCACTCCGGGTAGCGCTCGGTGGAGACGTCCAGCCGTCGCCCGATCGTGAGCGTCCAGTTGGTGCGGCGGTAGGTCTCCCCCGGCTGCAGGCCCTTGATGAACTCGTGGGCGCGGGTGATGACGCCCTCGGGGTGGATGCGCGGCACCGGGCCGTGGATCTCGAGGAAGCTCATCCCGACGTCGAAGCCGAACGACCAGTCGGCCGCGAAGGTGACGACGCCCGCGTCGCCGAACAGGGTGCCGTCGCGCTGGTCGAGCAGCACGACGTCCTCCTGCACCTGGCGGGTGATCCACGCCAGGGGCTCGGCGGGCAGCGTCGCGGGGTCGCCCAGCACGAAGGTGTGGTCGATGTCGAGGAGCCGGTTGCGCCAGCGGTACGACGGACGCGCACCCCCCGCGACGGGCTCCAGGTCGAAGGACCCGGGGCGGGCCAGGGCCAGCTCGCGCATCAGGCAGAGCATCGCGTCCCAGCAGGCGACGTCCATGTGGGGCAGCACGGCGTACCGCGACGGGTCCTGCTCGAGGATGGCGGCCCGCTCGTCGAGCTCGCGGTGGTACTCGGCGTCGACGTCGACGACCGCGTCACCCCACTGGCCGGCGGGTGTCGTGACGACGCCCCGGGCGGGCTCGACGTTCGTGGAGTAGCGGTAGGTCTCGTTCGGGAACGGGAAGGGGAACCCGGCGACGAGGTCGGGGGCGGTGGACGTCACGGCGAGACCTCCAGGTGCGCGCGGCCCGTGGCCGGGTCGGGGAGCGCACGGGAGACGCACGCCATGACGCAGTCGCCCGCGGCGCGGGCGGCGTCGTCGAGGTAGAGGTCGCGGTGGTGCACCCCGGTGCTCGCGGCGGGCGCGACGCGCAGCCGGCACTCGCCGCAGACGCCCTGCCGGCAGAGGTGGGGCACGTCGTACCCCTGCTGCTCGAGCGCCTCCAGGAGGCTCGTGCCCGACGGCACCTCGAGCGTCGGGCCCCCGGTGACCGTGACGGTGAAGGGGTCGCCCGGGTCGAGGGCCGCGAGCCCGAAGTGCTCGAGGTGCAGCCGGCTCTCCGGCCAGCCCAGAGCGCGGGCCGCGGCGAGGACCGCGTCCATGAAGTCGGCCGGCCCGCAGGTGTAGAGGTGGGTGCCGATCGGCTGGTCGCCCAGGAGCGCCGGCAGGTGCGCGGCCAGCGCGGCCCGGCCGTCGAGCACCGTCACGCGGTCGCCGCCGAGCGCGCGCACCTCGTCGAGGTGGGCGCCGCGGCCCCCGCGGCAGACCTGCACCAGCTGCACGTCACGGCCCCACCGCAGCGCCGAGCGCAGGTGCGAGACGAGCGGCGTGATGCCGATGCCGGCGCCGACGAGGAGGTGGCGGGTGGCGCCCTGCACGGGCGGGAACGCGCTGCGCGGCGCCGTCGTCGTCACGGTGTCGCCCACCGCGAGCCCGTGGACCCACGCCGAGCCGCCGGCCGCCCCCTCCTCGGGGTCCCGGCGCAGCACGGAGACGGTGTAGGCGCTCGGGTGCACGGTCTCACCCGTCAGCGAGTAGGCGTTGGCGAGCCGGCGCTCCCGGCCCGCGCCCGGTGGCACCTCGACGACGACGTGGCTGCCCGGGGTCCACGACGGCAGGGCGCCCCCGTCGGGTCGGGCGAGCGACAGGCTGCGCACGCCCGGGACGCTGTCGTCGACGGCGACGACGACCAGCGCCAGTCGCTCGCCCGCGCCCAGCGGCGCCGGCAGACCGGGAGCCGGAAGAGCGGTCGGCGGGGTCGCGGCACGGAGGGCCGTCGGTGCGGTGGCGCTCACGCGGACTCCTCCCACGGCTGGTCCTCGGCGTCGACCATGAAGCCGAGGTGGTGACCGGTACGCCGGGAGACGTGCTCGTAGACGAGGAGGGACCGCGCGCAACCGGGGCAGGCGACGACCCCGCCGGCCGCGACCGCGGCCGTCGTCGTGGCCGAGCAGTGGACGCACCAGACGGTGCGCACGTCGGCGGCGACGGCGCCGAAGCGCAGCTCGTCGTCGGCGAGACCGGCGCGCACCGCGGCCGCGCGCACGGCGAGGCACGCCTCGGCGGTGCCGGCCACGAGCACCCGGTGGCCCACACGGGCGACCGCGAGGTCCGCGTGCAGGGCGTCGACGGCGGCGGCGACGTCGGCGCAGTCGTGCCGGTGGACGGGGGCCGCCCCCAGCGCCTCCTGCCACCCGGCGGCGACCGCGCGGATCGCCGTACCCGTCCGGCCGTCACCGGGGCCCACGACGAGGAGCGTGTGGGTGCGGCCGGTCGGGTCCGCGGGCTCGACGTGGGGCTCGCGGGCCCACGGGGGCACGCTGCCTGGGCTCGGGCTCGGGCTCGCGCTCGGGCTCACCATGACGTCCCTCCCCCGCTGCATCGTGTCCGGCGCCGGACGTCCGACGGTCGTGGTCCCCGAGGGCACCCAGTCGACAGCCCGCGCGTTTCGGGGGCGTGAAGGGGGCGTTCCGCGGTCGCGACACCGCGCGCACGGAGGGTGAGGTCGTTCACGTCGCGCTCCTCGGGTCGGGGGCGGTCAGCCAGGCCATCGCCGGCTCGCGGTAGTCGAGGAAGCCCTTGTAGGCGGCGACGTCCTCGGGCAGCTCGAGCACCACCCGGGCCAGCTGGTCGCGCCACGCCGGGACCTGGCGGACCTCCTCGAGCGAGGTCATGTGGGTGCGGATGTTGAAGGTGACCGCACCCGTCATGGGGAGCCGCACGAAGTGCTCCACCTCGATGCGCAGCTGCAGGCGGCCCCAGTCCTCGTCGCGCACGAGGGCGGGGATGTCGGTGCCCCACGCCGGCAGCTCCTCGAGGCTGACGTCGAGCTTGCGGGAGCCGGAGGCCGAGAGCGTCCAGTTGACCCGGCGGTAGACCTGGTCGGCGGGCAGCCGGCGCAGGAAGTGCTCGGCCCGCGCGGTGACGCCGTCGCGGGTGAGGCCGGGCACGGGCTGGTGGATCTCGTCCATGCTCATCCCGACGTCGAACGACACCGACCAGGCGGCCGCGAACGTGACGAGACCGGCGTCGAAGTGCAGCCGCCCGTCGCGTTCCTTCACCAGCAGCAGGTCGTCCGGCACCTCGCGGCCCAGGAAGGTCAACGGGTCGCAGGGCAGGCTCGCCGCGTCGCCCAGCACGAAGACCTGGTCGGTGCCCAGCGCGTGGTTGCGCCAGTGGAACCGGTCCCCGGCCGGGACCGTGGTCTCCTCGAGCTCCATCACGTGGGGGTACGACGCGGCGAGGTCGCGCAGGTAGTAGACGAGCAGGTCCCAGCACGCCGGGCCCATGCCGGGCATGACCCGCACCCGGGTCGGGTCCGCCGCCAGGACGCGGCGCCGCTCGGCCATGATCGCGCCGTACTCCTCGCCGCCCAGGTCGACGAGGTGCGCGCCCCACTCCCCGGCCGCCGTGCGCCGCACGACGCGGGCGGGCTCGACGTTGACCGAGTAACGGAACGCGGTCAGGTCGTCGGGGAACGGCCACGGCAGGCGGGCCGTGTGGCCGCGGGTCGGGAAGGGTCGCGCCGTGGCGGGCCCGGTCGTGACGGTCATCAGAGGTCCACCTCGATCTCGGCCCCGGTGTGCCCGCCGCGCGAGACGCAGCTGAGCATCCGGTCACCGGCCTGCTTCTCGGACTCGGGCAGGACGAGGTCGCGGTGCTCCAGCGCACCCGACCGCACGGGCACCAGGCACTCGCCGCACACGCCCTGGCGGCACAGGTTCGGCACGTCGTGGCCCGCCTCGAGCAGGGCCGTCAGCAGGCTCGTGCCCGGGGGCACGGCGAGCCGCTGCCCGGTGGAGGCCACCCGCGCGGTGAAGGCCACGCCGGCCTCCAGCTCGGGCGCCGTGAACCGCTCCAGGTGCACCCGCGCCTGCGGCCAGCCCGCGGCGGCGGCCGCGGCGACGTACGCGTCGAGCAGGGGCACCGGGCCGCAGGCGTAGGCGTGGGTGCCCAGCGGCTGGTCGGCGAGACGCTCGGCGAGCAGGCGGGCGGTGGCCTCGACGGAGGTGGCCTCGTGGAGGGTGACGCCGGGGCGGGCCGCGAGGGCGCGCAGGTCGTCGAGGTGCGCGCCGTGCCCGGGCCGGTAGGAGTAGAGGACCTCGCAGGTGCCGCCCCACCGGGCGATCGCGCGGGCGTGGGAGAGCACCGGGGTGACGCCGATGCCGCCGGCCACGAGCAGGGCGTGGCGCTGGTCGTGGCGGGGCGCGAAGCTGGAGCGCGGACCCTCGACCTCCACGAGGTCGCCGACCGCGAGCACGTCGTGCACCCAGTCGGACCCCCCGCCCTGGCCGCGCCGCAGCACCGAGACGGCGTACTGCCGCGGGTTCACCCCGTCGCCGGTCAGGGAGTAGGCGTTGCGCCCGCCGGCGCCGGTCGTGAGGACGAGGTGGGCGCCGGGCTCGTAGGAGGCCAGCACGCCCCCGTCGGGCGCCGCGAGCACCACGTGGCGCACGGTGTCGGTGAGCCGGACGGCCTCGACCACCCGCAGGGAGCGGACGCCGGTCGCGTAGGCCGGGTGCAGGTGCGCGGGGTAGCGCTCGACCACGGGGGCGCTCACGCGAGCTCCCGGGCACGCGCGTCGGAGGCGAGGAAGCTGCCGCGGGTCGCGGACAGGTGCGGGTGGATCTCGAGGAGGCGGGCGCAGCCCGGGCACGTGGCCTCCCCGCCGTACGGCGCGTGCACCCGGTGCGTGTCGCGGCAGTGGGCGCAGTAGACGGGCAGGTCGGTGGGCAGCCCGGCGGCCGCCGCCGCGCCGTCCACGGCGAAGCTGCGCAGCTCGGCCTCCCCCGCGCCGTGGGTCCGGGCGAGCGCCAAGGCGAGGAGCACGTCGCACTGGCCGCCGACGACGAGGATGCGCACCCCGGTGCGCGCCGCCACCAGGGCCGCGACGAGGTCGGACCGGCCGTTCACGACGTCGTCCGCGACCACCAGGCGCGTCGGTGCCTGCGCCTCGGCCGCCCGCACCCAGCGCGCAGCCACCTCGGCGGTGCGGGCCGCGGTGCCGAGGGCCACGACCAGGTACGACGTGCCGCTCGGGTCGACCGGCTCCGGCTCGGCCGGCCACACGGGCAGGCCGAGCACGGGTCCGGGCGCCGTCACCGTGCTCACCGCGCGTGTCTCCCGGCCCGGCTCAGAGCAGGCCGGCGTCGCGGTCGCCGGCGTAGAACGCGAGGGCGTACGACGGCGTCGAGAACGCGATGCGCGAGCCCTTCGGGAAGAAGATGGCGTCCTTCGCCCGGGCGACCGTGCGCTGGCCCGTGTCGACGTCCTCGAGCAGGAACTCGCCCTCCAGCACGACCTTCATCTCGTCGTACTCGTAGAGGTAGACGAGCGGCTCGTCGGTGTGGCGCAGCTCGAAGAAGCCGGAGCACATCGAGCTGCCCTCGGGGTTCTCGTAGGTGTCGCCGATGTAGCCCTCGCTCGCCGGGAAGTCCGCCATCCGCGGCAGGCCCTTCCAGGCGTCCGCGGTGACGCGGAACGGGGCCTTGGCGGTGGTGCTCGGGGGTGCTTCGGGGCTGGTGGTCATGGGTCCGCTCCGATCACGGGAGGAAACGATGTCTGCCGTGATGAAACCCAGGCGGTGTTTCCGACGTCGCGGCGCCGCGTAACGATCCCGTTTCCGGGGGGCCCGCCCGAGCCGGGGTACGACGACGCCCCCTCCACCCGGGGGCGGAGGGGGCGTCGCGGCCGGCGTCGCCGACGGGGGGGCTCAGAGCGCGCGGAGGATGTCCTCCACGCGGTCCTTGGCGTCGCCGAACAGCATCTGCGTGTTCTCGCGGAAGAACAGCGGGTTCTGCACGCCGGCGTACCCCGCGGCCATCGAGCGCTTGAAGACCACGACGTTCTCGGCCTCCCACACCGTCAGCACCGGCATGCCCGCGATGGGGCTCGACGGGTCCTCGGTGGCCGCCGGGTTGACCGTGTCGTTGGCGCCGATGACGAGCACGACCGACGTGGAGGCGAGGTCGTCGTTGATCTCGTCCATCTCGAGCACGATGTCGTAGGGCACCTTCGCCTCGGCCAGCAGCACGTTCATGTGCCCGGGGAGCCGGCCCGCGACGGGGTGGATGCCGAAGCGGACGTCGACGCCGCGCTCGCGCAGCTTCTTCGTGAGGTCGGCGACGGGGTACTGCGCCTGCGCCACCGCCATGCCGTAGCCGGGCGTGATGACGACGGAGGAGGCGTTGCGCAGCAGCTCCGCGGTGCCCTCGGCGTCGATCTCGCGGTGCTCGCCGTAGTCGGTGTCACCCGCGGGGCCTGCCTCGATGCCGAAGCCGCCGGCGATGACGGAGAGGAACGAGCGGTTCATCGCCTTGCACATGATGTAGCTGAGGTAGGCACCCGAGGAGCCGACGAGCGCACCGGTGACGATGAGCAGGTCGTTGCTCAGCAGGAAGCCCGCGGCGGCCGCGGCCCAGCCGGAGTAGCTGTTGAGCATCGAGACCACGACGGGCATGTCGCCGCCGCCGATCGAGGCGACCAGGTGCCAGCCGAGCGCGAGGGCCAGGACGGTGACGACGACGAGCAGCCACAGCTCGCTGTCGATGACGTACCAGACCGTCAGCACGACGAAGGCGACGAGCGCACCGACGTTGAGCAGGTTCTTGCCCGGCAGCACGAGGGGCGCCGACTTGATCTTGGCGCTGAGCTTGAGGTTCGCGACGATCGAGCCGGTGAACGTGACGGCGCCGATGAAGACGCCGATGAAGACCTCGGCGTGGTGGATGTCGGCGAGCGCACCCGAGTAGTGCGGCGCCTCGAGGTGGCCGTTCCAGCCGACGAGCACGGCGGCGAGGCCGACGAAGGAGTGCAGCAGCGCGATGAGCTCGGGCATGCCGGTCATCTCGACGACGCGGGCGCGCCACAACCCGATGACGGCGCCGATGACCATGGCCACCACGAGGAGGACGACACCGAGGGCGTCGTCGGAGTCGATCGCGACGTCGGCCACGACCACGAAGGTCGCGACGAGCGCGATGGTCATGCCGGCGATGCCGTAGACGACACCCTGGCGCGAGGTCTCGTGCTTGCTGAGGCCCGCGAGGCTGAGGATGAAGAGCAGGGCGGCGACGATGTACGCCGCGGTGGAGATGCTGAGGGCGTCCATCGATCAGTCCTTCGAGAACATGCTGAGCATGCGTCGGGTCACGGCGAAGCCGCCGAAGACGTTGATGCTGGCCAGGAGCACCGCGACGAACGCGAGGGCGCGCACGGCGGTGTCGTCGGAGGACAGCTGCAGCATGGCGCCGACGACGATGATGCCGCTGATCGCGTTCGTGACGCTCATGAGCGGCGTGTGCAGCGCGTGGGCGACCTTGCCGATGACGTAGTAGCCGATCACCACCGACAGCACGAGCACGGTGAAGTGCTGCGGGATGGGGTCCGGGGCCGTCGCGTTGACCGCGAACAGCGCGAGCACGCCGACGGCGATGGCGGCGTACCGGCGCCGCGCCAGCGTCGCCGGCGAGGTCGGCGCCTTCTCCGGTACGGCGGGCGCGGCCGCCGCCGCGGGGGCGGCGGGCGCGGCGGAGACCTGGACCGGGGGCGGCGGCCACGTCTTCTCGCCCGCGCGCACCACGGTGACACCGCGCTGCACCACGTCGTCCATGTCGAGGACGAGCGTGCCGTCCTTCTCGGGGGTGAGCAGCTTGAGCAGGTTCACCAGGTTGGTGCCGAACAGCTGCGAGGCCTGGGTGGGCAGGCGCCCGGCCAGGTCGGTGTAGCCGAGGATGGTGACGCCGTTGGCGGTGACGACCTTCTCGCCGGCGACCGAGCCCTCGACGTTGCCGCCCTGGGCGGCCGCCATGTCGACGATCACGCTGCCCGGCCTCATCGCGGCCACGTCGGCGGCCGTGATGAGGCGCGGGGCCGGGCGGCCCGGGATGAGCGCGGTGGTGACGATGATGTCGACGTCCGCGGCCTGCTCGGAGTAGATCTCGGCGGCGCGGGCGTCGTACGCCTCGCTCGTGGCCTTCGCGTAGCCGTCGGAGGAGACCTCCTTGGCCTCCTCGGCGACGACGACCTCGAGGTACTCCCCGCCGATCGACCTCACCTGGTCCGCCACCTCGGGGCGGGGGTCCGTCGCGCGGACGATGGCGCCCAGGCTGGAGGCGGCGCCGATGGCCGCGAGGCCCGCGACGCCGGCGCCCGCGACGAGCACCTTGGCCGGCGGCACCTTGCCGGCCGCGGTCACCTGGCCGGTGAAGAACCGGCCGAACTCGTGGGCCGCCTCGATCACCGCGCGGTAGCCCGCGATGTTCGCCATCGAGGACAGCACGTCCATCGACTGGGCGCGCGAGATGCGCGGCACCGCGTCCATCGCGAGCGCGGTGATGGGGCGCGTGGCCAGCTTCTCGACGAGCTCGGGCCGCAGGGCGGGACTGAGCAGGCTCACCAGCGTCGCGCCCTCGGCCAGGCGGTCGATCTCGGCGTCGGTGGGCGCGTTGATCTTCAGCACCACCGCGCTGCGCCAGGCCTCCTCGGCCCCGACGACCCGTGCGCCGGCCTCGGCGTACGCCTCGTCGGTGAACGAGGCGGCCGCACCCGCGCCCGCCTCGACCACGACGTCGTACCCCAGGCCCACCAGCTGCTTCACGGTCGCCGGCGTGCCCGCGACCCTGGCCTCACCGGGCGTCGACTCAGCGACGATCCCGAGCTGTGACTGACTCATCCGATACCGGTCCCTCGTCAACCCGTGCGGGACGACGAGCCGTCCCGCCGGACGCGCGGCGCGCGACCTCGGTGCAGGTTAGGGGCAGACCGGCCCCGGAGCGGGCCGCCGTCCCGCCATCTTGAATCATGAGCATGGATTCGGACCCATTGGATCGTTCCGAGCGGGTTACGTGAGACGCACGTCACGCCCTGGACACCCCGGCGTCACCCGCGTACGACGAGCGGTCGCCCCCGCGCGACGAACGGTCCGGGTCAGCGGGAGGTGAAGGTGAACAGCTCGCCCGCGCCCACGACGTACCGCTTCGTCGTGGCGCCCACCTTGACGGCGACGACCTGCGAGGTGGTCGTGTGGTTGACGCCGACCACGCCGACGGTGCCGTCGGGGTTGCGGAACCCGGCGACCGCCGTGCCCGCCACCGACGAGGAGACCGGCAGCACCCGAGCGCCGGGCTGGGCGGCGCGGGTGAGGTGGGCGAGCAGGTAGAACTCGGGCTGCATGCTGACGCTCGAGCCGTCGACCCGCAGGAGGCCGCGGCAGTCCTTGCAGCCCCAGCGCGAGCCGGCGTCGACCGGCCCGGAGGCGCCGTCGAGGGCGAGGTTCCACATCAGCAGGCCCGAGGAGCCGTTCGCGACGGGGGTGGCGACGAGGTTCGCCATCTGCCAGGCGAACGAGCTCGCCCACCCGTCGGTCGTGCCGGTGCACTCGGAGATGATCCGGAACGGCGTGGGGCCGTTCATCTGGCCGGGCTGCCCGCCGTAGCAGTGGTACGCCGATCCGTCGAACGCGCCGGGCGCTCCCGCGACCACCTGGTCGTAGGCCCAGCGGTGCTCCCAGTTGTGGTCGCCGGCCCACAGCGCGACGTCGGCTGGCAGCGCCGGGCCCACCTGACGACCGAGCGCGGCCATCTGCGCCACCGACATGGTCATGGAGGCGTAGTCGGAGGAGTGCGCCGGCTCGTTGCCGAGCGTCAGCGCCCGCACCGGCACGCCGCGGGCGGCCAGCTCGCGGGTCTGCGCGAGGAGCAGGTTCCCGTACGACGGGACCGCCGCGTCCGCGAGCCCGCCCCCGCGCAGGGTGCCGCTGGTCTTCATCACCGCCGGGGCGGACCAGGGCGTGGCGACGACCTTCAGGTCGGGGCGCAGCGGCAGCACGGAGGAGGTGACGGTGTCGATGGCGGCGAGGGCCTGCGCGGGCGGCGTGGCCCGCGTGCCGTCCCAGCCCCACGCCCACTGCGCCGGGGAGAAGTCGGTCGCGCTCAGCGGCAGGCGGAGCGTGTCGAGGCGGGCGCCGTCGGCGCGGGTGGGGTCGAAGAGCAGCCCTGCCGCCGCGGGGGCGGAGGCGAGCAGCTGCACGGAGGCGTCCGTCAGCGCCGCACCGGTGCCCCACCACGTCTGCTGCGGGCGGGTCGTGTCGACCGTGAACGTGACGGTGGGCGTGCGGGTGGTCGTGGCCGCCACCGGCAGGAGCCGGCGGCTCGCCGCGGTCGGCGAGGTGACGACGAACGACGTCGTCGGGGTGGTCACCGCGGCCGCCCGCGGCGTCGCGAGCGCGACCGCGTCCGACGGACCGGTCGCGGCGACGACGGAGGCGGACAGGAGCGACGAGAGGAGGGCGACGCCCAGGGGCGTGGAACGCAGACGCACGGGAGGAACCTCGGTTGGAGGGGGACGGGGCAGAACCTCCTATCGGCGCCGGGGGCCACGACCTGAGCGGTCTCGCTACCGGGTCAGGAACGCGCGTCGGCGTCGGCGCCGGCCGACTCCTCGACGTACGGGTGCGCGTCGACGAACTGCCGGGTCTCCGCGTACATCCGCTGGATGTAGGCCTCCAGCTGCTCGGACTCGACCCGCCACTGACCGCGGCCGCCGATCTTGATGGCCGGGAGGTCGCCGCGGCGCACCAGCGCGTAGACCTGGGCGCTCGAGGTGTTGAGCACCTCCGCCACGTCGGCCAGGGTGAGGAAGCGGGCGACCATGGTGCCTACTCTGCCACTACCGCCACGGCCGGCAGGCGCGGCCCGCGCCCCGGCTGTGGATGACCGCTCAGCCCGTCTGCGCGTCGAGCGTGACCTCGACCTCGCTGGAGGCCTCGCCGCGGCGCACCGTCAAGGTGATGGTCTCGCCGGGGGCGTAGCTGCGGATCGCCACGATGAGCTCGGCGCCGCCCGTGACCGGCTGGCCGTTGACCGCGGTGACGACGTCGCCCTCCTCGAGGCCGGCCTCCTGCGCCGGGCTGCCGTCGTTGACCTGGTCGACGACGGCACCCTGGCCCGTGTCCTCGCCGCCCACCATCACCTGGGCGCCGATGACCGGGTAGCTGGCCTCGCCGTCCTGGATCAGCTGCTCGGCGGTGCGCAGCACCTGCTCGGACGGGATCGCGAAGCCGACGCCGATGCTGCCGCCGGAGCCCGTCATCCCGCCGGTGGTGGCGATGGCCGAGTTGACCCCGACGACCCGGCCCTCGAGGTCGACGAGCGGGCCGCCCGAGTTGCCCGGGTTGATGGCCGCGTCGGTCTGGACCGCGTCGATGTAGGACTGGTCGTCGCTCGAGCCCGTGGTCACGGGCCGGTTCTTCGCGCTGACGATGCCGTGGGTGACCGTGGCCGAGAGGCCGAGCGGCGAGCCGATGGCGACGACGCCCTCGCCCACCACGAGGCCCTCGGCGGGGCCGAACGAGACGGCCTGCAGGTCCTGCGCCTCGTCGGCCTGAAGCACGGCGATGTCGTAGACCGCGCTGCGGCCGACGACCTCGACCTCGAACCGCCGGCCCTCGACGGTGAGCACCTCGACGGTGCCGCCCTCGGCGGCCTCGGCGACGACGTGGTTGTTGGTGATGATGTGGCCGGCGTCGTCGAACACGAAGCCCGACCCCGTCGCGTCCTCGCCCTCGGCGGAGGAGAAGATCTGCAGCGTGCTGGGCAGCAGCTCCGCCGCCACCGCCGCCACGGACGTGTTGTCGGCCTCCAGCGGCGGGGCCGTGGACACGCCCTTCCCCTCGACGTCCAGGCTCGAGGACGCGGCGCGCGGGCCGTCGTCGTCCTGCCACGCGTCGTACGCCGCCGCGCCGAGCGCGCCACCGCCGGCGCCGACCACGAGGGCGAGCGCGGTCACGGCGGGCCACACCCAGCCGGGCACGCGCCCGCGCCCGGCGCGGTCCGCACGCCG
>NZ_JAHWBL010000008.1:0-87471 GCF_029493445.1 Nocardioides sp. ChNu-99
CTGACCGTCCTGACGCACGGCGTGCCGGAGACCGAGCGCCCGGACGCCAACGCGCTGCGGCCGTTGCGGTACGCCCTGAGCCGCTACCTCTCCGCCGCCGCCGACTCGGGCTGGCCCCGTGACGTGGAGCCCCCGCCCGCGCCGTCACTGGAGACGCTGCGCGAGGCCGGGGTACCCCTCGTGGCGACGGAGATCCTCCGGGCCGCGCTGGACGCCGAGGCCGACCGCCGGGTGCGGTTGCACCGCCTCGTCCTCAGCGACGGCTGGTCCTGGCCCGTGCCCTGACCGGCCGGCGCGGGCGCCGGTCGCCTCGTCGTCCCCGTCAGGGCTCGACGCGCAGCCCGATCCCGGCGGCGAGCAGCGGTGCCAGCGCCTCGAGCTGCTCGGGGGTGACGACAGCCCCGCCGAGGTCCATCGGCCCCTCGACCTCGCTGAGCGTGGCGCCCCGCAGGTCGACGTCACGCATCTCGCTGCGTCGTACGTCGAGACGCCCCACCCGCGTGCCGCTCAGGCGCACCCGCGACAGGCGGGCGTCGGCCAGGTCGAGCTCCTCCACGACACAGTCGGTGAGGGCGACGTCGACCAGCTCGGCGCCGCGCAGGTTGACGAAGCCGAGCTTGCAGCCGACGAGGTGCACCGAGCGCCAGCGTGACTCGTAGGCCTCCATCGAGCCGAGGCGCCCGGTCACCTCGACGTCGCGCCACTGCCCCCGGGAGGCGCGCACCACCGTCAGGTCGACGCCCTCGAGCCCCACGCCGGTGAGGCGCGCGCCGCCCAGGTCGGTCTCGTGGGCGGCCAGGTCGCGCAGGCGGACGTCGGTCAGCACCGCCCCGTCGAGGTCGAGGTGCTCGACCCGGACCTCGCTGACCTGCATGGCCTCGAGGTCGGCGCGGGGCCGGAGGTCGTCGGCGGAGCCGTCGGCGAGCCGCTCCAGGTAGGGCGCCTCGATGCGGGGCGCCGCCACCGCGGCGCGGCGCCGCGCGCTCACGCGAGCCGCGCGGGGAAGCCGCCGGTCGCGACCGGGCTCCACCGGGTCGGCGTGATGCGGATGATCGACTTGCCCTGGTCGAGCATCGCCTGCCGGTACTCGTCCCAGTCCGGGTGCTCGCCCGCGATGTTGCGGAAGTACTCCACGAACGCGTCGAGCGCCTCCGGCACGTCGAGCACCTCGCTCGTGCCGTCGACCTGCACCCACGGGCCGTCCCACTCGTCGGAGAGCACCACGACGCTGGCCTCCGGGCGGCGACGGGCGTTGCGCGTCTTCGCCCGCTCCGGGTACGTCGAGATGACGATGCGCCCGGCGTCGTCGAGGCCGCCGGTGACGGGGGAGGCCTGCGGCGACCCGTCGGCACGCCGGGTCAGCAGCACCATGCGGTGGCGCGGGCGCACGAAGTCCTGCAGGGCGGCGAGGTCGACGTCGGTGGTGGTGGCGATGGTGCGGGGCACGGCGCGGCTCCTCGGAAGGGTTGGCGGGGACCCTGCGATCCTGCCAGGCCCCTCAGCGCGCCAGCACGGCCAGGATCCGGTCGTGCAGCGCCGGCGGCAGCGCACCGGCGCGCTCGCGCACGTCGAGGCCGTGGTGCTCCGCCAGCCCCAGGAGGTCGCGGGCCCGGTCCTCGTCGGGCGCCCCGCCCTCACCGGTCAGCAGCATCACGCCCGCCGTGAACGCCGCCTGCGCGTGACCGCGGTCCGCGGCCCGCTCGTACAGCTCCACCGCACGAGCGGCGTCGGCCGGCACCCCGCGTCCGGTGGCGTGCATCGCCGCGAGGTTGTGCAGCGCCCGGGGATGGTCCTGCGCTGCCGCCTGCTCGAGGTGCTCCAGGGCGAGACGCGGGTCCCGCTCGACGCCCTGGCCCGTCCCGTGGAGCACCGAGAGCTCGAAGTGGGCGTCCGCGTTGCCCCGTCCCGCGGCCGTGCGGTGGTCCGTCGCGGCGGCCGCGGCGTCCTGCGGGTAGCCCCAGCCCTTGAACCGCATCCACCCGCGCAGCACGTGCGCGCGCCCGTCGGCGTCGTCGGCCACGAGCTGCTCGACGCGCGTGACGGCGTGGCGGGGGTCGCCGGTCCCGGCGAAGTAGGTCTCGCGCACCCAGCCGAGGGCCCCGTCGCGCGAGCCCGCGGCGTCGGCTCGTTGGTACGCCGCGATCGCCCGCGCCGGGTCGGGGGACCCGGTCCGCGGCGCGCGCCACCAGTCGCCCAGGTCGACCAGCGCCTCGCCGGTGCCGGCCCGCTCCCACAGCTCGACCAGGACGTCGGGTGCCTCGCCGGGCAGGAGGCCGATGAGGTGCTCGGAGCGCTCGAAGCAGCCGCGCACCTCGCGGGCCGCGGCGAGCAGCTCCGTGGGGGAGGTGTGCTCGCCGTTGAGCGCCTGCACCGCCCGGGCGTACGTCGGGCTGCCGCCGCGCGGGACGGTGCGCTGCGGGCGCGTCGCCCCGGAGGCCGCGGGAGCCGGGCCCGCCGGGCCCGCCGGGCCCGCCGGGGCCGCCTCTGCCTGTCGACGGTCGTGCTCGGCGGCGTCCCAGATCAAGTTGCCGGCCGGGTTGCGGAGGAACGCGGTGCGCCCGCCCGACCACACGGCGCGGAACCCGACGGGGAGCCCCAGGTAGCGGGTGAGCTCGGGTCGGCGCCGCCAGACCTCCTTCGCCGCCAGCACCTCGACGTCGGCGCTCGGGGTGGGCGAGGTGCCGACGTACCACCCGGAGTCGGGGTGCTCGCCCGGCTGACGGCGCAGCAGGTGGACCTCGGGGGCCTCGAGGGACCCCGGCTCGACCGCGACGGTCCGCAGGAAGTTGACGGAGTCCCGCTGCGCGCGGCAGAAGCCCACCATCTCGACCTGCTGGCGCATCACCTCGAGCGCGGGGTCCACGTTCCAGCTGGTCGCGTCCTCGACCCGACCGAGGTCGGAGGCGGCGACGCGCAGGCCGTCGCCCTCGCTGCTCCGGCTGAGCGCGGTCCACCAGAACCCGAACCAGATGCCGCGCCCGCCGGTGATGCGGTCGGCCGGCTGCCGGGTCCACGCGTCCACGAGCTGCTGGCCGAACGGGGCGAGCAACGGGGTCGTGCGCAGCCAGACGCGGGTGCCGTGGGCGTCGGCCTCGCACAGCACCGTGCCCTGCTGCGCGGCGGGCGGGGCCGGCGGGGCGGGAGGAGCCGGGGGGCTGGGGGAGCAGCGGACGCGGTGGTGGTCGTCGCGGGGGCAGGCGGGGCGGCGGGGGTCGGCGTACCGCTGGCCCACCAGCGCACGGCGTCGGCGTTCGGCGGGGGCCAGGGGTGCCGCGTGTTCGCGATCGGGTCCAGCGCGGTCACCTCCCCGTCGAGGCGCACCGCGACGTACCAGTGCCCGGGGCCCTGGTCGCGGTCCACCCCGACGAGCAGGTGGGTGGTGGGGTCGGCGTCGGCGAGCCGCGCCGCGACCTCGTCGGGCGTGGTCGGTCGCAACGGGCTGCCGACGAGGTCCTCGAGCTCGGCCTGGGTGGGCCCGGTCGGCTCGGCGGTGCCCCTCTCGCCGCCCCGCAGGACGCGGATCATCGCCGCCACGGCGGACGCGGCGTGGTTGAGCGGCCGCTCGGCCAGCGTCGCGAGGTCGCTGCGTCGGCCGTGCTGGTGGAAGTCGCGCATCTGCGCCGCGGTGAAGCACGACTCGCGGACGTAGACCGCCTGGTCGAGCCCCATGACGAGCTGCAGGCCGCCCCGCCCGGGGGTCCACACGTGGAAGAGGCCCGCCGCGACGTCGGCGTGGCTGTGGGTCGCCACCTCGCCGGGCAGGAGGCCGAGCAGCCTCCCGGCCGCGGTCGCGTGGAGGGGGAAGTCGTCCGTCCAGTGGGTGTCGCGCTCAGGCACGGAGCCCAGGGTGGTCCGCCGGGGCGGGCGCCAAACATCGGGCGACCAGCCGGGGCCGGTCCTTGTGAACGGGCCCGGGCGTGGGCATGCTGACACGAATCCCTCGCGGGAGTCCCTCTCAAGGAAGCAGGTGCGGCAATGGGTTACGGGTTCGGTGGTTTCTTGCTGGTGGTGGGTCTCGTCCTCGCCCTCGCGGTGCAGGACCGGGTCGAGGCCGTCGACCTGACCATGGTCGGCTGGATCATGGCCGGTGTCGGGCTCCTCGTCATCCTCCTGACCGCGCTGACGCTCAACCGTGGCGGCGGGGCGCGCTCGCGCACGACCGTCACCCACGCCGACGGCACGCAGAGCGTGCGCGACAGCCGCACAGACATCTGACCGGACGGCACGACGGCACGCAGCACTCGACGGGGGGACGAAGCGCGGAGGGGGCCGACCGGTGGTCGGCGCCCTCCGGTGCGTCCGGGTGGTGGTCGGCGGTCGCCAGCGTTGGCCGGCGGTGGCCGGCGGCGCTCAGCCCAGCAGGCGCGGGCGCTCCCACTCCTCGCCCAGCACGTGCTCGGCGAGGAACGCGAAGACCGTCTGGTACCAGACCTTCGCGTGCTGCGGCTTGAGGATCCAGTGGTTCTCGTCGGGGAAGTACAGGTACCGGTGCGGCATCGTGCCGTCCTCGGCGGCGTGGTGCTCCGCCAGGTCCGCCCACAGCCGGTTCCCCTCGCCGATCGGCACCCGGTAGTCCTTGTCGCCGTGGATCACGAGCATCGGCGTCGTGATCCGTTCCACGTGCGTGTGGGGCGAGTTCGCGGCCAGGCCCTCGTCGTCGAAGATCTCGTCCCAGTACGGCGCGCCGTCGGTCGTGCCGCGGAACTGGTCGAGCGCCCACAGGCTGGCGTGGGTGACGATCGCGTCGAAGCGGTCGGTGTGGCCGGCCACCCAGTTCGCCATGTAGCCGCCGAACGAGCCGCCCATCGCGGCGGTGCGGGTGGCGTCGACCTCCTCGCGCACGACGGTCGCGTCGGTGATCGCCATGAGGTCGGTGAAGGGCGCGCCGCCCCACGCGTTCCACCCGCGCGCGATGAAGTCGAGGCCGTAGCCCGTCGACAGCGCCGGGTCGGGCAGCAGCACGGCGTACCCCTGGGCCACGGCGAGCTGGGCGCACCAGCGCCAGCTCCAGGCGTTCCAGGAGTTCAGCGGGCCGCCGTGGATCCACAGCAGCAGCGGGGCCGGCGCCTGCGCCGACGCGGACGGCGGCACGAGCAGCCAGCCGCGCACGCGGGAGCCGTCCTCCGCGGTGGTCTCGACCTCGTCCATGCGGGCCACCGGGGCGGGCGGCGGTGCCGGGGTGGTCAGGGGCGTCACCGTGCCGTCGGGTGCGATGCGCACCGGGTGCGACGGCACCTGCCAGCTGGAGCGCAGGGCGACGAGCGTGCCGTCGCGGGGGTCGACCCGCACGTGGGAGTAGGCGTGGTCGTCGGTCGTCACCTGCACCACCGGGCCGCCGTCGAGCGGGACGCGGAAGACGGGCGCCCGCCCGTCCTGGTCGGCGACGACGACGAGGGCGGCGTCGTCGTGGTCGAACACGAGGCTGGCCGGCCAGCGGTCCCAGCCGTCGGCGAGGCGCCGCGGGTCGCTCCCGTCGATCCCGCTGACCCACAGCTCCTGGTCGGCCGGGCCGGCGGGCGTCGAGAACGCCGAGCGCACGTAGGCGACGAGCCGGCCGTCACGGCTGACGGTGGGTGACTCGACGTAGGTCGACGGCTCGTCGACCAGGGTCGTGCGGGCGCCGGTGGCGACGTCGACGGTCACCAGCGCGAACCGCTCCGCGCGGCCCTGCGGGCGTCGTACCGCCGCCACCAGGGTGCGCCCGTCGGGTGTCAGGGCGACCCCCGCGGTCGCCGCCGAGCGGCCCGGCCGGGGAGTGAGGTCGGTGGGGCGCAGGAGGTGGGCGGGGTACGGCGTGCCCGCCCCCGCGTCGTCGTCCGCGCCGTCGCCGGCGCCGTCGCCGTCCTCGCGGGCGGGCGGGACCACGGTCTCCGGACCGGCCGCGTCCAGGTCGAGGGCCAGCAGGTGGGGCTCGGCCGGTCCGAGGTCGTGGTCCCAGTGGCGCACCGGGTACCGCTCGTGGAGGATCGCCGTCACCTTGCGCCGGGCCCGCTCGGCGCGCAGCGCCGCGTCCTCCTCCAGGGTGGACGCACCCGGCAGCAGCGGGGCGTCGAGCACGACGGTGCCGCTCGCGAGGGCGGTGGCGGCGACCGCGTCGACCCCGCCCGCGAGCGCGGTCACGGGCCGGGCCTCGCCGCCACCGGCGGGCAGCAGCCACAGCTGGCCCACGGGCTTCCCGTCCTGCTCCGGCCCGCCGCCCCCGGTGCGTCCCGAGGTGAACAGCAGGTCGCCCGAGCCGGTGAAGGTGGCGCCGCCCTCGCCGGCGGCGCTGCGCGTGAGGCGCCGGGGCGTGCCGGTCCCGTCGGCGGCGACCTCCCACAGCGCCCGCTCGTAGCGGGTGCGGTCGTCGGTCAGCGTCGCCACGGTCAGCACCACCCGGGTGCCGTCGGGGGAGAGGGCGAGGCCCTCGACGCGGGGGAGGGCGAGGTAGTCGTCCAGGGAGGAGAAGGGTGCAGCATCCGAGAGGGTCACCGCCGCACGCTATCGACCCGGCGGGCCCGCCGCAGCGGCGGCGACGTCACGATGTGGACACGGCTCGCGGCCGCCCCGGCATGCTGGAGGGATGCAGGAGGTCCTCGACCGCGTCCTGGGCGACGTGGTCGCCCGCCAGCCGGCGCTCGACCCGCGACTGGTCGCGCTCACCGCCGTCCTGGCCGCGGTGCTGGTGGTGTGGCGCCCGGCGTGGCGGCGGGCCCGGCACGTGGTGACGATCGTGCACGAGGGCGGTCACGGCGTGGCCGCCCTCGCGAGCGGGCGCCGGCTCGAGGGCATCCGGCTGCACTCCGACACCTCCGGTCTCACCGTCTCCCGCGGTCGTCCGAGCGGTCCGGGGATGGTGGTGACCGCCGCCTCGGGGTACGTCGCGCCCAGCGTCCTCGGCCTCGTGGCCGCGGTCGTGCTCTCGCGGGGCTACGCCCTCGCGGCCCTGTGGGTGGCCCTCGGGCTCCTCGCGCTCCTGCTGCTGCAGATCCGCAACTTCTTCGGCCTGTACGCCGTGCTGCTGGCCGGGCTCGCCGTCTTCGCCGTGTCGTGGTGGGGCAGCGAGCAGCTGCGGGTGGGGGCGGCGTACCTGCTGACCTGGTTCCTGCTCCTGGCCGCCCCACGGCCGGTCGTCGAGCTGCAGGGGCAGCGGCGCCGGGGGCGCGCCCCGCACTCCGACGCCGACGTGCTGGGCCGGCTGACGCCGCTGCCCGGCGGCGCCTGGGTCGTCCTGCTGGGTGCCGCCACGGTCGCCGCGGCCGCGCTCGGCGGCTGGTTGCTGGCCGGGGCTGCCCGCGGCTGACGACGACGCGGCGGCGGGCGTCACCAGCGCCCGCCTAGGTTCGTGGACATGAGTGAGGAGCAGCTGCAGCCGCAGGACACGCTGGACGACCGCGGGGTGGACGACGTCCTGGACGAGGGGTTCTCCCCGCCGGAGCACCTGCGGGGCTCGAACCTGAAGGACGTGACGGCGGCCGGCGAGCTCGAGGGCGAGACGATCGACGAGCGCCTGCGCCAGGAGGAGCCCGAGGAGTGGGCGGGCCTCCAGGAGGAGCTGGACGCCGACGTCGTCGACGGTCCCGTGGGCGGCGAGGTCGGGGGTGCCCGCACGGGCCGCCTGGTCGCGGAGGCCGACGGCACCCGCGCCGACGAGGACCACCTCACGTACGCCGAGGACGAGGGCATCGACGGCGCCGGGGCCAGCGCCGAGGAGGCCGCCATGCACACCATCGACCCCGACGACGACCCGGTCTACTGACGTCCCGCCGGCCGCCCGCAGGGCCGGCACCGAGACGGGCGACGCCCCTGCATCCGGGTGGGTGCAGGGGCGTCGCCGTGTCTGGCCGTCGTGTCTGGCCGGAGCCGTGGGGAGCCTCAGTAGCGCTCGGCGCGGGCGGTCCAGCGCACCTGGACGCCGTTGTCGAGGGGGTAGCCGTAGCAGGCGCGCTCGACCTCGTCGCCCTCACCGCAGGCCATGCGCGACGACGCGTTGGCGAAGGTGACGTAGACGCGTCGCACCTGACCCGTCGTGAACGGCAGCACGACCGTGGTCGAGCCCGCCGTCAGGCGCAGCGGGATGCGCTGCACCCGGCCGGCGGCGTCGTAGACGGCGACGTACGCGCCCGGCGTCGTGGCCGAGGGCGGGGTCGTGAACTGGAAGCGCAGTCGGGTGCGCTGGCCCGTCGCCGCCGGGGAGACGTCGAGGCGCACGGACCGCGTCGTCTGCTGGCGCATCGCGAGCGTGGACCCGAAGGAGCGGCCCGGGGGCATCGTCACGTAGCCGTCGTTCGGCGCCGCGCCGTAGTCGCGCCCGTCGCGGTAGAAGAAGCCCGGCAGCTGGTTGGCCGCGCCGAAGCCGGCGTACTCCTGCCCGTACTCCCCGCGGGCCCCGTTGACGTCGCGGCTGTAGTACAGCGCGAACTTGAGCGCGACGAGCGAGTGGTAGTCGGTGCCCGTGGCGCCGGCCGCCGCCTCCCACGTGGTGCGCACGATGCGCGGCCCGAAGCGCTGCGTCAGGTACTCGAAGAACAGCCAGTTGCCGTAGGAGCTGTCGCCGAAGACGTCCATCGGCACGGACGGGTCACCGAGCTGGCCGTCCGGCAGGTACTGCTGGTTGTCGTCGACCTCCGGCGCGTACTGCTCCTCCATCCAGGTCGCGGTGGCCTCGTAGAGCCAGCCGTCCTCGTTCACGTCGTAGTTGAACTGGATGGCGTGGAAGAACTCGTGAGCCGCGGTGACCCGCAGGCTGTTGAGCGGGGTGTCGGGGAACTCGGCGTAGTCGTTGTCGAGCACGCAGTAGCTCGTGGCGCGCATCCCCGACTCGTCGGCGTACGCCTCCGGCATGCAGTAGCCGTAGACGCCCTGCGACGCGAGGTCGGTGAGGTAGACGTCGAACTTGGCGTTGCCGCCGCGGGTGCCGTCGGGCGCGGGGCCGCGGTAGGACTGCGTGCGGGTCTCGTAGTTCCAGACGTCCTGCAGGGTGCGCAGGGTCTGTGCGGCCCAGACGTCGGTCGCATGTCCCGCCGCAGTTTGCTCTGCCTGCTCCGCCGGGGTGGCGTCGCGCTCCACCGCCCGGTAATGCACACAGACGTTCGTCTGACAGCCCTTCGTCACGGGTGCATTCGTGGGATAGCCGTCCTGGCCTGGGTCTGCGGCCCCGTCGGTCGGGCGCGCAAGCAGGCGCTCAGCCTCGGCGAGCTCTGCGCCGCCGAGGCGGGGCTTGGCGCGGAAGAGGTCGCGCAGCGCGAGGGTGGGGGACTCCACCTCGCCGGTGGCGGGGTCGACGAGGTCGCCCTCCACGGCCGCCTGGGCGCGCTCGAGCGTCCGCGTGGCGACCTCGGGCGTGATGTCGGCCGGGTCGACCGGCAGCGGCACGGGGTCGGTGGGGTCCGCCGTCGTGACGGCGGCCGCGGGGACGGCGGTGGCCGCCTGGGCGGGCGTCGGGACCAGCGCCAGGGCGGCACCGAGCGTGGACAGGACGGCGGCCGCGGCGAGGGGCCGCGCGCGCTTGATCATGCGTTCTCCGGGGCGTCGTGAGGGGGCCGCCCGCGGGCGCGGGGGCGCGGCTCACCCTAGAGCCCCCGGGCCCCCGCCGCCGCCGTTCGTGCACAGCGGACCCGGAGCGGGCCGGCGTACGCGTTCGGGTGCCCCTCTATCGTGGGCCCGGCCCGTCCCCCCCGAGAGGAGCCGAGAGTGTCCACCGACCTGTTCACGGTGCCCGGCTCCGCCGAGGCCGACGTCGTCCGACGCCGCGACCTCAACCGCATGCGCGCGGTCGCGACCGGGCTGCTCGTCGTGGCCGCGATCGTCTACGTCGCCACCCACGGCCGCGACGGCGTGTGGGGGTTCGTGAACGCGGGCGCCGAGGCGTCGATGGTGGGCGCGATGGCCGACTGGTTCGCCGTCACCGCCCTGTTCCGCCACCCGCTGGGGCTGCCCATCCCGCACACGGCGCTCATCCCGCGGCGCAAGGACGAGCTGGGCCGCGGCCTGCAGGACTTCGTCAAGGAGAACTTCCTGGCCGAGGGCGTCGTGCGGGACCGGCTCGCCGCCGCCCAGGTCGCGCGACGCGTGGGGGAGTGGGTCGAGGACCCCGAGCACGCCCGGCGCGTGGTGCGCGAGGTGTCCGACCTGGCCGTCATCGCGCTCGGCAAGGTGCAGGACCGCCACGTCGCCGAGATCGCCGACACCGTCCTGCTGCCGCGGTTCCGCGAGGAGCCCATCGCGCCCATCGCCTCGGCGCTGCTCGGCGAGATGGTCGAGGACGACCTCCACCACGGCCTCGTCGACCTGGCGCTCACCGAGCTGGTGCGCTGGCTGGAGAAGAACGAGGAGACCTTCACCGAGGTGCTGGGCGAGCGTGCCCCCTGGTGGAGCCCGCCGAAGCTCAACGACGCGGTCACGCAGCGCGTGCACCAGGAGGCGATCCGCTGGGTGCAGGACATCCAGGCCGACCCCGGGCACCGGGCGCGGCAGGCCCTCGACTCCATGCTCACCGACCTCGCCCACGACCTGGCGCACGACCGGGCGACCGCCGAGCGGGCCGAGCGGCTGAAGCTCCGCGTGCTCGACCACCCGCAGGTGCTCGCGACCGGGGTGTCGCTGTGGAAGGCCTTCCAGCGGGCGCTGGAGGCGGGCCTGCGCGAGGAGGCCAGCATGCTCCGGGTGCGCCTGGAGCACGAGATCGTCGCCCTGGGTCGCCGCATGCGCACCGACGACGTCCTGCGCGAGCGCATCGAGCGCCGGCTCGCCGACGCCGTGGTCTTCGCCGTCGGCCGCTACGGCGCCGAGCTGACCGACGTCATCACGACGACGATCCAGCGCTGGGACGGCGACGAGGCCGCCCGCAAGATCGAGCTGCACGTCGGGCGCGACCTGCAGTTCATCCGCATCAACGGCACGGTCGTGGGCGGGCTCGTCGGCGTGCTCATCCACACCGTCGCGGTGCTGCTGCCCTAGGGGGCGGCTCCCCCGAGCGGGGCGCCGCGCTTCGTCGTACGACGCGCCGCGGTGTTGGATGGTGGGGTGAGCGAGCCCTTCGACGTCCCCGTCCGCGACGGATCGATCCGTCTCGGCCAGTTCCTCAAGCTGGCCAACCTGGTCGAGTCGGGCGCCCAGGCCAAGCCCGTCATCGCCGAGGGCAAGGTGCGGGTCAACGGGGAGGTCGAGCTGCGCCGCGGGCGGCAGCTGACCACGGGCGACGTCGTGAGCCTGGAGGGCCAGAGTGCACGGGCCGTCGACGCCGCGACGTACGACGACGGCCTGCCCTGGTGAGGACAGGCCGCCGTCGGGGCTGAGCCGGGTGCCGGCCGGGCCGGCCGGTGCGGGGTGCGGTCAGGAGACGCCGAGCAGGTCGACGACGAAGATCAGCGTCTCGCCCGGCTTGATGACGCCGCCGGCGCCGCGGTCGCCGTACCCGAGGTGCGGCGGGATGACGAGCTGGCGGCGACCTCCGACCTTCATGCCCTGCACGCCGGTGTCCCAGCCGGAGATGACCTGGCCGATGCCGAGGCGGAACTGCAGCGGGGTGCCGCGGTCGTACGACGCGTCGAACTCCTCGCCGGTGGAGTGGGCGACGCCCACGTAGTGCACGGAGACGGTCTGGCCGGCCTTGGCCTCCTCGCCCTCGCCGACGGTGACGTCGGTGATGACCAGGTCGGTCGGCGGGTCGAAGTCGGGGAACTCGATCTCGGGCTTGTCCATGCCCGCCAGCCTAGCCACGGCCCGCCGAGCCGTTCGACCGGCCCGGCGCTCACCCCTGGTGCACGTAGGCGTCGAGCTGGTCGCGCTCGAAGGCCAGCTCGTCGAGGCGCGCCTTCACGACGTCGCCGATGCTGACGATGCCGACCAGCGCGCCGTCCTCCAGCACCGGCACGTGGCGCACGCGGTGCTCGGTCATGACCCGCATGACGTCGGCCGTCGTGTCCTGGAGCGCGCACGTGTGGACGACCGCGGTCATGATCGCCTCGACCGGGCGCTCCAGCAGGGGGACCTCGTCGGCCGCGGACCCGGCGGCCAGGCGGCGCACGACGTCGCGCTCGCTGGCGATGCCGGCGAGCCCGCCGCCCCCGTCCAGCACCACGACGGCGCCGATGCCGTGCTCGGTGAGGAGGGCCACGAGGTCGGCCACGCCGGCGTCGGGCCGGGTGGTGACGACCCGGCCGCGTCGGACCACGTCCTGGATGCGCACGACGACCTCCGTCCCGCCCCGGAGGCCCGGGGCCCGTCGGCCCACCCTAGGTGTGACCTGCGTCACGGGGAAGGGCCTCAGCGGGGTCGCAGCTGGCGGACGGTGCCGCCGGAGCCGGCCGGGCGGTGCCCCGGGTCGTCGGGGTCCTCGCCCCCGGCGGTGCCGAGGAACCCGAGGACCGGCTCGTGCAGGTGCCCGTTCGACGCGAGCGCGTTGCCGCCCCAGGGGCCGTCGTCGCCCGCGAGGCTGGTGAACGCGCCGCCGGCCTCGCGCACGATGACGTCGAGGGCGGCCATGTCGTAGACCTCGAGCTCGGGCTCGGCGGCGACGTCGACCGCGCCCTCGGCGACGAGCATGTAGGACCAGAAGTCGCCGTAGGCCCGGGTGCGCCACACGCTGCGCGACAGGGCGAGGAAGTCCTCCAGCCGGCCGCGCTCGTCCCAGCCGGTCAGCGAGCTGTAGGACAGCGACGCGTCGCCCAGGTCGCGCACCGCCGAGACCTCGCAACGGGTGGCCTTGAGCAGCGACTTCCCGGTCCACGCGCCCTGGCCGGCCGCCGCCCACCAGCGGCGCTGCAGCGCCGGCGCCGACACCACGCCGGCGACCACGACGCCGTCGACCTCGAGGCCGATGAGCGTCGCCCAGACCGGCACGCCGCGCACGAAGTTCTTCGTGCCGTCGATCGGGTCGACGATCCAGCGTCGCCCGCCCTGGCCGGGGGTGGAGCCCTCCTCCTCGCCGAGCACGGCGTCGCGGGAGCGCACGCGGCCGAGCTTCGCGCGGATCGCCGACTCCACCGCCCGGTCCGCGTCGGTGACGGGCGTGAGGTCGGGCTTGCTCATGACGTGGAGGTCCATGGCCTTGAACCGGTCGAGGCTGATGGAGTCGGCGTCGTCGGCCAGCAGGTGGGCGAGGCGGAGGTCGTCGGTGTGGTCGACCGCGCCGGCAGCAGGAGCCATGGGCCCGAGGCTATCGGCCGTCGTCCCCGGCCGGGGGCGCCCGTCAGTAGTCGGTGCGCTCGCGGGCGGCCAGCAGCCGCCGGAAGGACCCCACGCGGTCGGGGTCGGCCTCGCCGCGCTCGACGGCGGTGTCGAGACCGCACTCCGGCTCCTCGGTGCCGTGCGTGCACCCCCGGGGGCAGTCCTCGGTCATCTCGTCGAGGTCGGGGAACGCCTCGATCAGGTGCTCGGGCTGCACGTGGGCGAGGCCGAACGAGCGGATGCCGGGGGTGTCGACGATCCAGCCGTCGGGCGTCGTGCCCTCCGCCGCGGGCAGGGCCAGCATGATCGCGGAGGTCGAGGTGTGCCGGCCCCGGCCCGTCACGTCGTTGACCCGGCCGACGTCGCGGTGCGCGTCCGGGACGAGCCGGTTGACCAGCGTCGACTTGCCCACGCCGCTGTGGCCGACGAGCACGCTGGTGCGCCCGGCGAGACGCTCCCGCACCTCGCTGACGTCGGCCCCCTTCTGCGTGACGAGCCACGGCACGCCCAGCGAGCGGTACGTCGAGAGCAGCGTCTCCGGGTCGGCCAGGTCGGCCTTGGTGAGCACGAGCAGCGGTGACATGCGGGCGTCGTACGCCGCGACGAGGGCCCGGTCGATGAGGCCCGAGCGGGGCTCGGGGTTCGCGAGGGCGGTGACGATGACGAGCTGGTCGGCGTTCGCGACGATGACGCGCTCGACGGGGTCGTCGTCGTCGGCCGTGCGGCGCAGGACGGTACGACGCTCCTCGACCACCACGATCCGCGCGAGCGACCCGGGCTCGCCCGAGCTGTCGCCGACGAGGCGCACCCGGTCGCCCACGACGACCGCCTTGCGCCCCAGCGAGCGCGCCTTCATCGCGGTCACCGGCTGCTCGGGGTCGCCCCCGTCGAGCAGCAGCGTGTAGCGCCCGCGGTCGACGCGCACGACGGTGCCGTTCTCGGCCTCGGCGTAGTCGGGCCGGTCCTTCGTGCGGGGACGGGTGCGCCGGCGGGGGCGCTCGTAGTGCTCCTGGTCGAAGCGGTCGTACCCGCGTGCCACGTCAGGCCCCGGCCGTCCCGGGCTCCGCGGTGAGCGCCGTCCAGGCATCCGCGAAGTCGGGGAACGTCTTGCCGGTGGTGGCCACGTCCTCGACCAGCACCCCGTCGGTGACGGCTCCGACGACGACGCCCGCGTGGGCCATGCGGTGGTCGGCGTAGGTGCGGAACACGCCGCCGCGCAGGGGGGCGGGGCGGAACACGAGGCCGTCGGGGGTCTCGGTGACGTCGGCGCCGAGCCCGGCGAGCTCCGTGGCCAGCGCGGTGATGCGGTCGGTCTCGTGGTGGCGGATGTGCGCGACGCCCCGCAGCGTCGACGGCCCGTCGGCGAGGGCGCAGAGGGCGGCGACGACGGGGGTGAGCTCACCGACGTCGTGGAGGTCGAGGTCGACCCCGGAGAGGCGCTCGGGGCCGGTGACGCGCAGGCCGTCGGGGCCGAGGGCGACGGTGCAGCCCATCTCCGTGAGGATGCCGCGCAGGGCGTCGCCGGCCTGGGTGGTGGTGCTCGGCCAGTCGCGCACGACCACGGTGCCGCCGGTGGCCGCGGCGAGCGCGACGAACGGCCCGGCGTTCGACAGGTCGGGCTCGATGAGGTGGTCGACGGGCCGCACGGGCCCCGGCGCGACGCGCCAGCGGTCGGGCACCGTGTCGTCGACCTCGACGCCGTGGGCGCGCAGCACCGTCGTCGTCATCGCGACGTGGGGGAGCGAGGGCACGGGTCCGCCGCGGTGCCGCACCTCCACGCCCTCGTCGAAGCGCGCGCCGGCGAGCAGCAGGGCGGAGACGAACTGCGAGGAGGCCGAGGCGTCGACGACGACCTCGCCGCCGCGCACGGCACCGGACCCGACCACGGTGAAGGGGAGCGCGCCCCGGCCGCCGTCCTCGATCGTCACGCCGAGGTCGCGGAGCGCGGTCAGCACGGTGCCGATCGGGCGGGTGCGCATGTGCGGGTCGCCGTCGAAGGCGACCCGGCCGTGCACGAGGCCGGCGACGGGCGGGACGAAGCGCATGACGGTGCCCGCGAGGCCGCAGTCGACGGACGCGTCGGTGCTGGTCCCGCCCGCCGCCAGCGGCTCGACCGTCCAGTCCTCGCCGCCGGTGTCGACCCGCGCGCCGAGCGCGGTCAGCGCGCCGGCCATGAGCAGGGTGTCGCGCGAGCGGAGGGCACGACGTACGACGGAGGGGCCGGAGGCCAGCGCCGCCAGCACCAGCGCCCGGTTGGTCAGCGACTTGCTGCCGGGCAGCGACACCACGGTGTCGACCGCGTGGCGCACGCGCGGGGCGGGCCAGGGGTCGGCCGGGGACGCAGCAGGGGCCGGGGTCGTCACGGTCGGCAGATTACCGACCCTGGATGACCCCGGCCCCCGCGGCGTGTCGCCGGTGTGGTGCCGGCGCGGCGTGGGTGCGGCTCAGGCGACCTTGGCCCGGGCGAGCTTCGCCTCGCGCTTGGCGCTCTTGGCGAGGGTGCGCGACTGCCGCTGGGCGTCCTTGGCGGCGCGACGTGCGCGCCAGGCGAGGCCGGGCTTGCCCTCGGTGTCGACGGCGGCGAGCACGAGGCCGCCGATGATCGAGAGGTTCTTGAGGAAGTGGGCCTGGTGGTCGGCGCGCGCCGCGCGGTCGCTCTCCGCCCAGAAGGGGTGGTCGGCGACCGTGGCGGGCACGAGGGTCGCCGCGAGGACCATGGCGGACACGCGCGGCGCGCGGCCGGTGGCGAGGGTGAAGCCGCCGAGCACGCTGACCGCGGCCGTGGCCTTGACCAGGGTGGCGGCGTCGCTCGGGACGGGGGCGCCGGCCTGCTGCACCTTGGGCACGATCTTGTCGGTCACCTTCGAGGCCTTGGCCGCGAGGTCGTCGGCGTTGCGGAAGGCGTTCACGCCGCCGACGACGAACACCGAGGCGAGCAGCGGACGGGCGATCAGTCGCGTGAGGGTCATGCGCTCCTTCCTACACGACGCGGCCCAGCACACGCCCTAGCCTGGGTCCATGTGCGGCCGCTACGCCTCCTCCCGTGAGCCCGACGACCTCGCCGACGAGTTCGGCGTCGCCGAGACGGTGCTCGCCGAGCCCCTCGCGCCGAGCTGGAACGTGGCGCCGACGGACCCGGTCTACGCGGTGCTCGAGCGGCCCCCGAAGCCCGAGGAGGACCTCGGGGTACGCCGCCAGCTCCGCGCCCTGCGCTGGGGGCTCGTGCCGTCGTGGGCGAAGGACGCGAAGGGGGCGGCGCGGCTCATCAACGCCCGCAGCGAGACGGTCGCCGAGAAGCCGTCCTTCCGGCGGGCCTTCGCCTCCCGGCGCTGCCTGCTGCCCGCCGACGGCTACTACGAGTGGTACGTCACCGAGCAGCTGACGCGGGCGGGCAAGCCCGTGAAGCAGCCCTACTTCATCCGTCCCGCCGACGGCGGCACCCTCGTCATGGCGGGCCTCTACGAGATCTGGCGCGACCCCGACCGGGCGGAGGACGACCCCGACCGGTTCCGGTGGACCTGCACCGTCATCACCACCCAGGCCACCGACGACCTCGGGCGCATCCACGACCGGATGCCGATGATGGTCGCGCCCGGCGCGTGGGACGACTGGCTGGACCCGACCGCGCAGGCCGGCCCGGACCTCCTCGACCTCCTGGAGCCGGCGCTGCCGGGGCGGCTGACGGCGTACCCGGTCTCCGCGGCGGTCTCGAACGTGCGCAACGACGGGCCCGAGCTGGTCGAGCCGCTGCCGGTCGAGCCGGCGCCCGCCGAGGACGGCTGAGGTGGCGGCTGCCGAGGTCGGCGCGGAGGTCACCTCCGTCGCGATCCCCCACGGCGAGGCGCGCCTGCACCGCGACGCCGCCGAGCGCCCCGTCGCCTGCCTGCTGCTCGGGCACGGTGCCGGCGGAGGCGTCGAGTCGCCCGACCTCGTCGCGCTCGCGGCGGCCCTGCCGGCGGAGGGCGTCACCGTGCTGCGCCTCGAGCAGCCGTGGCGGGTGGCCGGGCGGAAGGTCGCAACGCCGCCGCCGACGCTCGACGCGGGGCTGCGCGCCGCGGTCGAGGCGCGGGTCGCCGCGGACCGTGCGGTGCCACTCGTCGTCGGCGGGCGCTCGGCGGGGGCTCGTTCAGCCGCCCGGTGCGCCGGGCCCCTGGGCGCCGCCGGGGCCGTGCTCCTCTCCTTCCCCCTGCACCCTCCCGGCCGCCCGGAGCGCTCCCGCGCCGGCGAGCTGGCCGGCCTGCTCGCCACGGGTACGCCGACGCTCGTCGTGCAGGGCGAGCGCGACACGATGGGCACCGCCGACGAGCTCGTGGCGGCGCTGGCCGACCCGGCGGTCGCGCCGGCCGGGGGAGTGGGCGCGGACCTGGCCGTCGTGCCGCACGCCGACCACGGGCTGAAGGTGCCGAAGCGGGCGCCGCTGGGGCAGGACGAGGCCCTCGCCCTCGTCGTCGAGGCCGTCCTCGAGTGGGTCGTGCGTGACGTCGTCGGCTGACCCGCGCCGGCCGGAATAGCGGCGTGGGGGGTCGCGTTGGACCCGTCGTACCCCGACGCGAGGAGGAGCGGATGCTGGTCTGCGAGGACCGTCCCGTGGTGACGGGAGCGGGAGCCACGGTCGTGAGCCCGTGGCTGGTCGCGCCCGCGGGAGTAGGCTCGCCGGCGATGACCGACGAGACCGCCACCGGCGACCTGGACCCGAGCCCCGCCGTCGACCCCGCGACCGAGACCGACGAGGAGCGGGGCGCGCGGTTCGAGCGCGACGCGCTGCCCTTCATCGACCAGCTCTACTCGGCGGCGCTGCGGATGACGCGCAACCCCGCCGACGCGGAGGACCTGGTGCAGGAGACGTTCGCGAAGGCGTACTCCTCGTTCCACCAGTTCCGCCCGGGCACGAACCTGAAGGCGTGGCTCTACCGGATCCTCACCAACACGTTCATCAACACCTACCGCAAGAAGCAGCGCCAGCCGCAGCAGTCGATGGCGGAGGACGTGGAGGACTGGCAGCTCGCGCGCGCCGAGTCGCACACGTCGTCGGGGCTGAAGTCGGCCGAGCACGAGGCGCTCGAGCACCTGCCCGACAGCGAGGTGAAGGACGCCCTGCAGCGCCTCCCCGAGGAGTTCCGCCTCGCGGTCTACCTCGCCGACGTCGAGGGATTCCCGTACAAGGAGATCGCCGAGATCATGGAGACGCCCATCGGCACCGTGATGTCGCGGCTGCACCGCGGCCGACGCCAGCTGCGCGACCTCCTGGCCGACTACGTCCGCACCCACGACCTCGTCGCCGCCGACACGGTGGGCGCCGCGCTCCAGAAGGGGGCCTCGCGATGAGCGACCTCCAGCACGACCACGCGCACGACGACGGTCCGGGCGCTGACGGTGCCAAGGGCGTGGAGGGGTGTGCCGACTTCCTCGAGCGGATCATCTACTTCCTCGACAACGAGCTGGACGCCGACGACTGCTCGCTGGTGCAGGCGCACCTCGACGAGTGCGGGCCGTGCCTGCGCAAGTACGACCTCGAGCGCACCGTGAAGGCCGTCGTCGCCCGGTCGTGCCGCGAGTCGGCGCCCGACACGCTGCGCCAGCGGGTGCTGCTGCAGATCCGCGAGGTCCAGATCCGCATCACCGACTAGGCAGATTGGCCCGTCCCGCGGGCCGTCTGCGATGATGCTCGCTGGCCCGCGGGAGACCGACTCGTGAGCCGCAGACCACGAGGAGGCACCCATGGGCAAGACCGGACGCAAGCGTCGCGCTCGCAAGAAGAAGGGCGCGAACCACGGCAAGCGCCCCAACGCCTGAGCGTTGACCCCACGCCACCCCCGCACCTCGGTGCGGGGGTGCGTTGCATTTCGGAGGGTCCGTGCGTCCGGGCAGGATGTGACCCATGACTCCCTCCACCGACGCGACCGACGACGCCGACGCGACGCCGGCCGAGGCCCGGCTGCGCTTCGAGGTCACCGACGACGACACGGCGGTGGCGGTGGGCTCGGGGAGCCTGCCCGTGCTCGGCACGCCGCGCCTGCTGGCCTGGTGCGAGGCGGCGACGGTCGCGGCGCTGGCCCCGGGCATGGCGGAGGGCGCCACGAGCGTGGGCACGCGCGTCGAGCTGGAGCACCGCTCGGCCACTGTGGTCGGGGGTCGGGTCGAGGTGCACGCCGTGGAGTCGTACCTCGACGGGCGCCTGGTGCGGTTCAGCGTGGCCGCCCGCGAGGTCGTCGCGGGACCGGACGGGGGGGACGCGCTCGGCAAGGTGGTGGCCACCGGCGAGGTGACGCGGGTCGTCGTCGACGAGGAGCGGTTCATGGGGCGGCTCGGCTAGGTCGGTCCAGACCACCTCGACCCCGCGGCACACCCGACGGAACCCCCGACCCCGGCTGGCGCGTCTCTCCCCCGAAGCCCTGCGTCGTGGGGCAACGGGGGACGAGGATCGGGAGCATGGACGAGCCGGGGGAGCCGGGGGCGCAGGGGGCGCAGGACGTCCCCGTCGACTTCGACGCCTACGTGGCGCTGCGCTGGACGCGGCTGGTGCGGGCGGCCGTGCTGCTCGGGGCGGGCCGTGAGGAGGCGGAGGACGTGGTGCAGAGCTGCCTGGTGCGCTGCCTCGTGCGGTGGGACCGGGTGCGGGCGGCGGACGACGTGGACGCCTACGTGCACAAGGCGCTGGTCAACACGTTCGTGTCGTCGCGCCGGCGGCGCTGGCACGGCGAGCGCCCCACCGACCACCTGCCCGAGGTGGCGCACACGGATGCCGCCGACGAGGTCGACGACCGCGACGCCGTGCTGCGGGCGCTGGAGAAGCTGGGCACCGACCAGCGCACCGTGGTGGTGCTGCGCTACTACTCCCACCTCACCGAGCGACAGACCGCGGAGGCGCTCGGCGTCGCCCCGGGCACCGTGAAGAGCCGTCTGTCGCGCGCCCTGCGGGTGCTCGCGGCGGACCCGAGCCTGCTGGCCCTGCGAGGTGCGGGATGACCGAGAAGCCGTCCGGAACGACCCCGCCCGACGGGCCCGACCCCGACGTCACGCTCGTCGTCACGCTCCTGCACGGGGCGGTCGCCGACCTCGACGCCGGTACGCCGCCCCTCGCCGCCCTGCACGCCCGCGCGGGCCGCGAGCGTCGCCGTACCCGGGTGTGGGCGGCGGGGGCTGCCGCGGGCCTCGTCGCCGCGGCCGCCAGCGTCGTGGTCGGGGGTGTCACCGTGCTCGGCGCCTCGCTCGAGGCCGACCGGCAGGCGCCGGCGCCGCTCGCGGCGTCCGCGGCCGACGCCGAGCTCGCCGTGCCGCCGGGGAGCCAGCTGGTGGCGGTGGGGAACCAGGCCGTCGTCGTGCCGCGCGACGTGGGTGTCGAGGCCGGCCAGGCCACGGTCCAGGAAGCGGAGTCGGCGGCGGACTTCCACCTCGCTGGGACCCCCGGTCTCCTGTCCGGCGACGCCGTGCCCTACTCGAGCGACTACCTGCTCCCTGCGACCCCCAGGGGTGGGATCGCGCCCAGGGGCGGGTACGCGCCGTACGACGCTCCCCTCCCGGGCTCGGCCGACGCGCTGGGGGTGTTCGCGCCGTTGAACACCTCGACCTCGCTCGTCGAGGCGCGGACGCTGCGCTCGCACGCCGGCATCCCGCCGCTGCACCCCTGGGGCCCCCTCAGCACCAGCGCGGTCGCGGGCGAGGCGCCGTACGTCGCCGCGCTGCGGACCTACGGCCTCGACGTCGAGCTGGCCGAGGAGGTGGGCCGGGGCGAGCCGGGTGACGTGCTCGCCGTGAGTCCTGCGCCCGGGACGATCGTCGACCTCGGCTCGACCGTAACGGTCACCGTCGTCGGGCGCGCGCGGTGAGAGGGCGTCGTACGGCGCTGCTCGCCGTCCTCGCGGCAGCCCTCACCTCGGCCGGGTGCGGGGCGGGCGCAGGTGAGGCTGACGGCAGTGCCTCGCAGGCCGGGGCGGCACCGGAGCCCGGCGTGGCGCCCGCGGGCATGCGACTGGTGGGCGTGGGCGACCTCGTCGTGCCGGTGCCGGAGGGGTGGAGCACCGACGGTGCGCACTGCGCCCAGCCGATCGAGGACACGGTCGTGAACCCGGTGGGCGCCTCGTGCGCCATGCTCGTGCAACGTCCGGCGGACATCACGACGGTGGAGCTGTCCGACGGGCGCTACGGGCAGGACCCGACGGCAGGCGGAGCGGGAGGGCCGGACCCGGGCCGCGACGGGCTCCACCGTTCCCCGGTCACCTGCGAGGAGTACGAGGTCTGGCGCGGGCCGGGCGCCCTGGAGACGCTGCCCCTCTGCTCGGCGACCGTCAGCGACGCGACCGGATCGAGCGCGCTCGTGTCGTCGTCGATGCGGGACGTCGACGCCTCCCGCGCAGCGGTCGAGCAGCTGGTCGCCGGTGCCCGGCCACGCCACGCCGAGGAGGCCGTCGTGCCGACCCTGGAGATCGTCTACGGCGCCGACCAGGGCGACCGCGCGCGGACGTACCTCGAGAACCTCCGCGCCGCCGGGCTCGCCCCCGAGCTGGTCGAGGAGCGGGTGGTACCGACGACCGGCGGCGAGCTGCTGGGGGCCTCGGTCGAGCCGGGATCGGTGCTGCGCCGGGGATCCTCGGTGCAGGTCGAGGTCGCCGCCGCTCCGCGTGGCCCCGCGGAGACCGTCGAGATCACCGGGCGCTACACGCGCCCCGCCGGCTCGCCGACGGGCGAGCTCGTCGACGCCACCGTGCGACAGGGCGCCGCGATCCGACTCCGCGTCGGGGACCTCCTCGTCGTCGACCAGGTGGACGGCGACGCCCGGGGCACGCCTCAGGGCGACGGTGTCGTGGTCGAGGCGCACCTGGACGGCGGCGCGGCCCGACGCGTGACAGAGGGCACCTGGGCGGGGGCGTTCGAGGCCGTCGGGCTCGGATCCAGCACGGTGACGCTGACGGCCAGCGGGGGCGGTACGACGCAGGCCATCGGCACCATCACGATCGAGGTCGTCGGGTGAGCGGCCGTCGGATGATGCGCCCGCGCTCGCTCGCTGCCGGCGTGCTCGTCGGGGTGCTGCTTCTCGGGTGCACGGTGAGGGGCACCGGTGCCGAGTCGACCGGAAAGACTCGGTCGGGGGCGGACACCACCACCGTCGGAGCGACCCCCGGCGACGCGACGCGCGTCAGCATCGGCGGGTGGTCCGTCGTCCTGCCCGGCGAGGTCGACTGCGCCCGCACGCCGCAGGTCGTCCACAGCCTGCTGGGGGCCCCAGAACCCTCGCCCGGCATCTACGCCGCCGACCTCACCTGTCGCAGTGGCGGCCCGTGGCCCACCGGCGAGGTGCAGCTCGCCACGGTCGACGGCGTGCAGTCGTTCGAGACGGTCGACGATGTCCAGATGGAGGGGACCACCTTCGACCGCACCACCCTGTGGTGCCTACCGGCCGACGGCATGCAGGCGGCGTCCTGCACCCAGCAGCTGCTCGAGCCCGCGACGGGCCTGCTCGTCACCGTGAGGGCGTACGTCGACGGGGAGGGCGAGGAGGGGGCGCGCCGGTGGGTCGAGGACGTCGGCGGCACCCTCGCCCCGCTGCCCGAGGACGCCGCCGTCGTACCGAGCGTGATCGAGGAGCAGACCGGACGTGCGATCGACCTGGCAGCGGCCGCGCGCCACGAGGGCCTCGACGTGACGTGGGTCGACGTCCCCCACGCGACCCGGTTCGTCGCCGAGGACGCCGTCTTCGACGTGTCGCCGAGCCCGGGCACCGTGCTCCGACCCGGGGACACCGTCACGGTCGTGCGGTCGGTCCGCCCCGTGACGATCGCCGACAGCGTCTCCGTCTCCATCTCGGCCGGCCCGGGTCCCGGAGAGGGCCCACCGGGGTTCGGCTCCACCCACCTCGACCGCGTCGCCCTCGCCCTCGACCCCACGATCGAGCTCCGCGTCGGCGACACCGTGCGCGCCAATGCGTCGGGCACGCACCAACCCGTCGGACCCTCGGTGGTCGCCTCCCTGACCGGGACGAGTCGGGGCACGGTTCTGCGCCAGCAGGCGCCCGACGGGATCGACGGTGACGGCCAGGTCGAGTGGGCCGCCGTCGCCGCCGGCACGTCCACGTTCACACCATCGAGGCGGCCGACGCGACGTACGAGCTCGGGACCGTGAGCGCGGTGGTGACGGAGTGAGGACCCGGGCGTGGGCCGCGGCCGCCGTGCTCGTGCTGGGCGCGGGCGGTGTGCTGGCGTACGACGTGCGCTCGAGCGACGACGCACGGCAGCCGACCACCCCGGCCACGACCCGCCTGGTCGGCGTCGACGACCTCGCCGTCGAGATCCCCGTCGACGACCTGCGGGCCGGGCACGGCTGCGAGGTCGACTCGTGGGGCCTCGCCGCCGCCACCGACGCCACGCTGCTCCTCGGCGCGGGGCCCGTGCCGGAGGGCCGGACGCCTGGCGTGTTCGGTGGCCCCGACCCGCAACGCCTCAGCTGCGCCTTCACCGGTGACCACGGCGACGAGGCCGCAGTGCGGTTCCACCGGGGCGAGCCGCCCGCGGCCGACGGGTCCGCCGCGGTCGGCGAGCGGGTCCGCGCGGCGCCGGTCGAGTGCGACGACGTGCGGTGCAGCACGACGGCGTGGGTGGAGGGGTCCTCCGACTGGCTCGCCGTCGCCGCGGCCGGCGGTCGTTCAGCCGCCACCGCGGAGGTCGAGCGCATCGTGGCCTCCGTGCGCCACCTCGAGGACGCCGTCGGACTGCCGCCGGCGGACTGGGTGGAGCCGCCGGAGGGCGGGCGTGCCACGACATACGGCGCGTGGCTGCGCGCCCGTGGCCCGGAGGTGGCGGTCGACGTCCACTCGCTGCCGGTCTCCACACCGCCGGTCGCCCGCCCAGGGGTGGGGTCCGTGGTGGCGCGCGGCGACACGGTCATCCTCTTCGAGCACGCCCCGGCACGGACGCCCGCCGACCGCGTCGACCTCCTCGTGCGCGTGCTGCCGGCGACCGACCCGGACGAGCACCCCGAGCCCGCCACCGCGATGGCCGAGATCGACGGCTCGTCCGCGGTCGTCTTCGTCCCGCGGGCGCGCACCGTCCCCGCCCTCGACGTCCGGCTGGGTACGACGGTCCGCCTACAGCGGGGCGACGTCCTCTCCGTAACGGCCGCGCCCGAGCCGTGGAGCGGCGAGACGGTGGCGGAGACCCTGTCCGGCGAGGTGGACGGCGACGCCCTCGAGGAGCGTGAGCGCACGACGTACCGCGACCGGGTGGAGCTCGCGTGGGAGGTCCGCGGGGAGGGGCGGACGACGCTTCGGCTCACCGTCGACCAAGACGGCGAGCGGGTCGAGGTGGGCGAGATCCGTGTCGAGGTGGTCGACCCCTGACGGGCCGCGCCTCCGTCGTCGCACCGCGGGAGTGCGCAGGTTCAGTCACGGCACCCTCGCCGGGCTGAACCTGCGCACTCCGGTCGTGGCCGGCGTGTGCCGCCCCCTCAGAACCGCAGCGCGAACGCCATGAGGTCGACGCCCGGCGCGGCGGACCAGTCGCGGTCGGGGTCGCGCACGAACCCCAGGGACAGGTAGAGCCCGTGGGCCGCGGTCTGCGCCGGCAGCGACGACAGGGCCAGGCCGCGACGGCCCTCCGCCCGGGCGAGGTCGACGCAGTGCTCGACCAGCGCCCGTGCGACGCCGCGCCGATGCAGGTGCGGGTCCACGGCGAGCATCCGGAACTCGCCCTCGTCGTCCGAGGCGATCTCGCGCCACGGCGACCCCGTCGGGCACCACGTCACGGTGCCCGCCACCAGGGGGCCCGTGCGCTCCTCGAGCAGCTCGGCGACCCACACGTCGGCCTCCGCCGCACGGGTCGCCGTGTCGCCCAGGTGGGCCGCGTAGGGCTCGCCCGCGTCGACGAACCCGCCCGCGAGGTACGCCGAGAGCGTCAGGTCCCCGACGCGGGCGTGGTCGGCCGGGCTGGCCGGCCGGATCCTGACCGTGCGCACCGCTCGCTCAGATCCCGAACGTGGCGCGGGGGTAGGCGGCGTCGACGTCCGTGATCACGTTGACCAGGTAGGGCACGTTCGCGGCGAACGCCCGGTCCAGCGCTGCTCCGATCTGGCGGGGGTCGGTGACCGTCTCGCCCGCGCCACCGAGGGCGCGGACGACCTCGTCGTACGCCGTGCGGGGCGCGAGGTCCGCGGCCACGTCGTACCCGTAGAGCATCTGCATCGGGCCCTTCTCCAGCCCCCACGCGGAGTTGTTGCCCATCACCATGACGACCGGCAGGTCGTGGCGGACCAGGGTGTCGACGTCCATGAGCGAGAAGCCCGCGGCGCCGTCGCCGAGCAGCAGCACGACCTGCGCGGAGGGGCGGGCGATCCGCGCGGCGATGGCGGCGCCGAGCCCGGCGCCCAGGCAGCCGTACGGCCCCGGGTCGAGCCAGCCGCCGGGGCGCTTCGGCTCGACGTACTTGCCCGCGAACGACACGAAGTCGCCGCCGTCGCCGATGACGACGGCGTCGTCGGCGAGCCGCGGCACGAGCTCCCCGTAGATGCGGGCCGGGTGGATGGGGTCGGCCTCGGCGCCCAGCAGCTCGCGATCCCGGGCGGCGGCCGCCGCGACCGTCTCCTGCAGCCGGGCCACCCACGTCGCCCAGTCGGGACGGCGGGGCTGACCCTGCAGCGCAACGAGGACGCCGTCGAGCACGCGCGTCAGGTCGCCGGCGACCGAGCCCGCCAGCTCGGCGTGCCCGGAGAGCTGACCGGGGGAGTCGGCCACGTGCACGACCCGGGCGGGGGTCGCCCCGTCCTTCCCGCCGAACACGCCGTACCCGAGACGGAAGTCGAGCGGCGTGCCCACCACGACGACCAGGTCCGCGCCACCCAGTGCCGCGCCGCGCGCCTTCGTCACCAGCAGCGGGTGGCCGCCGGGCACGACACCGCGGCCCATGCCGTTGGTGATGGCCGGGAGACCAGCGTCCTCCACCAGGCGCAGCGCGGCGACCTCCGCGCCGTCGGCCCACACGTCGGTGCCGAGCACCAGCACGGGCCGCTCCGCCTCGGCGAGCAGGCGGGCCAGGGTCACGACCGCCTCGGGGTCGGGCTCGACCGGCTCGGGCCGCGCGCCGGTCGGCGCGGGACCGGAGGCCGACGCGAAGAACTCGTCCATCGGCACGTCGACGAACACCGGACCGCGGTGCGACGACCCGGCCGTGGCGAACGCGGTCGACATCCCGCCGAGCACCTCGCCGGCGGTGTGCAGCGTGCGCGCGTCCTTCGCGACGGGGACGATGATCGGCGGCTGGTCGAGCTCCTGCAGGCTGCCCGACCCCCAGCGGTTGGCGGGGGCGCGGCCACCGACGACGACCATGGGCGACCCGGCGAACTGGGCCTGCGCGATCGCGCTGAGCCCGTTGGTGACGCCCGGACCGGCGGTCAGGACGGCCAGGCCCGGGGTGCGGGTCAGCTTGCCCGTCGCCTCCGCCGCGAAGGCGGCCGTCTGCTCGTGCCGCACGTCGAGCAGCCGCATCGGCGGCGTCGCCTTGACCGCTCCGTCGTACATGGGGAACACGTGCGCCCCCGACAGCGTGAACATCGTCTCGACGCCGTGCGCGCGGGCGGCGGCGACGGCCAGCTCACCGGCGTGCCCGGAGATCTCGGCGCCGTCGACGGAGGGGGTGGTCTCGGAGGCGGTCATGTGAGCCACGTTACTCACGGGTCGCCGTGCGGTGGGGGCGTTCGTCCCTACCGGCGCGTCAGCGGCGGGTGCGCAGGCCCGGGTTCGTCTGGCGCAGCGCGTCGACGAGCACCAGCAGGAGGTCGGGGCGCATCTGCGGCGGGTCCGGCGCGAGCGCCAGCTGCAGGTGGAGCGCCCGCAGGAACGCCTCCGGGTTGCCGGTGACGCGGTAGGGGTCCTGCGTCTCGCTGGGGTACGCCGTCGCGCGGGCGGCGACGCGGCGCACCCACGGCTCGACGACGCTCAGCGGCAGCGCGTTGCGCCGCAGCACCCGCAGCGTCGCCTCGGCGATGCGGTCCGGCTCGCCGGAGACCAGGAGGCGGCCGGGGATCAGCACCCGGTCGGCGAGCACGTCGAGGAGCACGGTCAGCTCGGGGGCCGCCAGGTGGGGGGAGTCGGCGAGCATGCCGATCGCGTCCGCGCCGTGCGCGACGGCGTGGGCCCAGCCCTTGCCGTCGACGAAGCCGCGGTCGTCGCGCTCCCGCAGGTACCACGACACGATGCGGTCGCCCCAGTCGAGCACCTTGCCGCCCGGCACCAGCGCCCGGCGGCTGTCGCGCGCGATGCACTCGCCGAGCAGGAGCGCCGAGAAGCTGCGCCGGAAGACGGTGTCGGTGCCGTCGTCGCCGAGGCCGGTGGCCAGGCCCGCGGCGATGCCGTCGCCGAGACCGGCGAGGAGGTCGTCGTACACCCCGCGGTCGATCCAGGTCGCCAGCGTCGGGTACGCCGTGCGGTCCCGCTCGGCGGGGTCCGTCGACCCCAGCATCGCGGTCAGCTCGGCCGTCAGGTCGGCGAGCGGGCGGTCGCTGGGGACGCCCAGACCGCTGTCGATCACCTGCTTCCAGTACGAACCGACCACGGGTCCATCCTGCCAGCCGGACCGTCCGGTCGGCGGGGTGGGGGAGGGCGTCCTAGGCTGGCCGGGTGGCGTGGATGAGCGACCTGGTCAGGGACCACACGGACCTCGACGAGGACGACCTCGCGTGGCTGCAGCTGCTGATGTCGGACTGGCAGATCGTGGCCGACCTGTCCTTCGCCGACCTCGTGATGTGGCTACCCGACCGCGACGGCAAAGGGTTCTGGGCGGTGGCCCAGATGCGTCCCACCACCGGGCCGACGGCCCTGGTCGACGACGTCGTGGGGGAGTTCGTCGAGGTCGGGCGCCGCCCGCTGCTCGACGGGGCCCTGCGCCACCGCAAGCTGCTGCGCGAGGGCGACCCGGAGTGGCGCGACGACGTGCCGGTGCGGGTCGAGACCATCCCCGTGCAGCGCGGCGGCCGCGTCATCGCCATCGTCGGGCGCAACACCAACCTGCTGGGCGTGCGGACCCCGTCGCGGCTCGAGCTCTCCTACCTGGAGACGGCCTCCGACCTGACCCGGATGATCGCCGGCGGGCAGTTCCCCGTCGTCGGCCAGCGCAGCGCGGACGCCGACTCCCCGCGCGTCGGCGACGGCTTCGTGCGGGTCGAGGCCGACGGCACCGTGCGCTACGCCAGCCCGAACGCCCTGTCGGTGTTCCGACGGCTCGGCCACCGCGGCGACCTGGTGGGCGTGAACCTGGCCGACGTCACCCGCGCCCTGGTGCCGCCGCGCCGCCGCCCCGACGAGGAGACCCTGAGCGCCGTGCTCGGCGGGCGGGCCCACCGCGACACCGAGGTGGCCACCGACTCGGTCGCGGTCATCCTGCGCGCGATCCCCCTGCGGCCCCACGGCGACCACGTCGGCGCGCTCATCCTGCTGCGCGACGTCTCCGAGCTGCGGCGTCGCGACCGCGAGCTCGTCACCAAGGACGCGACGATCCGCGAGATCCACCACCGGGTGAAGAACAACCTGCAGACGGTCGCGGCGCTGCTGCGGCTGCAGTCGCGGCGCATCGACGAGCCCGCGGCCCGGGCCGCCCTCGGCGAGGCCGTCCGGCGGGTCGGGTCGATCGCCATCGTTCACGAGACGCTGAGCCAGGCCGTCGAGGAGAACGTCGACTTCGACCAGGTCGTCGAGCGTCTGGTGCGCATGGTGACCGACGTCAGCGTCGCCGGCGACCGCATCCGCGTCGAGGCGTCGGGGGAGCACGGCGTGATCCCCTCCGAGGTCGCGACCCCGCTGGCGATGGTGGTCACCGAGCTGCTGCAGAACGCGGTGGAGCACGGGTTCGGCGCGCTGCACGACCCGGACGCGACCGGGGTCGTGACGACCGAGGCGCGTCGTACCGAGGGTGCGTTGCGGGTGGTCGTCGAGGACGACGGGCGCGGCCTGCCGCCCGACTTCGACCTCGCGTCGGGCAGCGGGCTGGGGCTCACGATCGTGCGCACGCTCGTCGAGTCGGAGCTGGGCGGCACCCTCGAGCTGGGCGGTCGCGGCGACCTGCCGGGCTCGCGGTTCGTCGTCGACGTGCCGCTGGAGTGAGCCGCGGGCGGGCGTCCACGCGGGCGGGGGCCCGGGAACGGTTCGACCCGCCGGCCGCTGGCCGACGGGTCGTCGTCGTGGGGGCGCCACCCGGGCGCCGGGGTGCGTCGCTCAGACGGCGCGCACGCGGGCGCGGGCGTTGCGCCGCTTCAGCGCACGCCGCTCGTCCTCGCTGAGGCCACCCCACACACCGTGGTCCTGGCCGGCCTCGAGGGCCCACGCGAG
The DNA here is from genome assembly GCF_029493445.1 of Nocardioides sp. ChNu-99. Classification (NCBI taxonomy): domain Bacteria; kingdom Bacillati; phylum Actinomycetota; class Actinomycetes; order Propionibacteriales; family Nocardioidaceae; genus Nocardioides; species Nocardioides sp. ChNu-99. The sequence goes on from NZ_JAHWBL010000008.1 coordinate 29,453, forward strand.
GCACTGCTCGCGCACGTCGCAGCGGCGGCACACCTGCTTGGCCTCCTCGATCTGCAGGATCGCGGGACCGGTGTTGCCGATCGGGAAGAACAGCTCCGGGTCCTCGTCGAGACAGGCAGAGCGGTGACGCCAATCCATGATCGGGTGGGTCCTTTTCGTTCGCGGGTGGTGGAGCAGGTGGGGTGGACCCGCTCGAAGACTGAACGCCGTGGTCGTCGACCCGGTGGGGCGCGCTGAACACGTACGGCCTCAACACTGACGCGTGGTGGGGTCGGACACAACCCCTTCGGGCCGTCTGGTGTGTCACAGCCGTTACGTCGCTGTCATCTAGCCTTGGCCGGGTGACCGGTTCCCCGTCGTACGACCGTGCCTCCGGGCCGCTGCCCCTCGCGATGCGGCTCGGGGCCGTCCTGGTCGGTCTGCCGGCCCTGGCCGTGCTCGGCTTCGCGCTGACCGAGCTGGGGTACGGCGTCGTGGAGCGCGAGGGCATGGCCGTCGGCGTCGCGCTCTTCCTGGGAGCGTACGGCGGGGGCCTCGTCGCGGGGGCCGTGCTCCTGCTGCGCCGCCGCTCCGCCGCGCGGTCGCCCCTCGTGCTCGCGCAGCTGCTACACCTCGGCATCGCCTGGAACATGCGGGACGCGCCGACCACGCCCGTCGCGATCGCGCTGGCCGCGAGCGCCCTGAGCGCCCTCGTGCTCCTCATGTGGCCGTCGACCACCGCGGTGCTGATGGCCGCGGACGGCGGCGCGGGCGAGGAGCCCGACCGGGTGTCCTGACCGCCCGCGGTCTCAGACCTCGTCGGCGAGGCTGGCGCGCAGCTGGTCGAGCGTGCGGGCGAGCAGCCGCGAGACGTGCATCTGGGAGACACCGATCTCGGCGGCGATCTGCGACTGCGTCATGTTCTTGAAGAAGCGCAGCAGCAGTATCTTCTTCTCCCGCGCGGGCAGCTGGTCGAGCAGCGGCTTGAGCGACTCGCGGATCTCGACGTGCTGCAGCCCCTCGTCGTCGACGCCGATGGTGTCGAGCATCGTCGTGGTGCTGTCGTCGCTGTTGTCGGTCGCGTCGAGCGACAGCGTCGAGTAGGCGTTGCTCGACTCCATCCCCTCCACGATCTCCTCGCTCGTGCAGCCGATCGCTGCGGCGAGCTCGCTGACGGTGGGGGAGCGGCCGTGCTTCTGGGTGAGCTCGGCGGTCGTCGCGGTGATCTGCATCCGCAGCTCCTGCAGCCGCCGCGGGACGCGGATCGCCCAGCCCTTGTCGCGGAAGTACCGCTTGATCTCGCCGATGATCGTCGGGGTCGCGTACGTCGAGAACTCCACGCCGCGGTCGGTGTCGAACCGGTCGATGGACTTCAGCAGCCCGATCGTCCCGACCTGCACGAGGTCCTCGAACGGCTCGCCGCGGTTGCGGAAGCGCCGGGCGCAGTGCTCCACGAGCGGCAGGTGCAGGTGGACGAGCCCGTCGCGGGCGCCCTGCCGGGCGGCGTCCGAGGCGAGGTCGTCGTGCAGCTCGGCGAAGAGGGCCGCGCTGCGCAGGCGCGTCTGCTCGATGCCGACGGTGCGGGCGTCGGGCTCGCGGGCGGGCACGGGGTCGAGGTCGGGCCCGGCAGCCACGACCGCGGCTCCCGGCTGGCCCTCGCCCGCGACGTCGGGGTCCTGGGCGCTCATCTCAGAGCTCGGTCTCCGCGACGATCGTGAGCCGCACGCCGAACGAACCGTCGCCGGTCAGCTCCTCCGCCGAGGCGGCGAGCGTGGTCAGCACCTGCCACGCGAAGCTCTCGTAGTTCGGCTCCGTCGGGGTGGAGGTCTCGACGCGCACCTCGAGGGTCAGCGAGCGCGGCCCGAAGTGGAACGCGCAGTGCAGGTCGGACTCCGGGTCGGCCTCGGGCAGCACCAGCGCGGTGGCCTCGCCGACTGCGATGCGCAGGTCCTCGATAGCCTCGATCGTGAAGTCGAGCCGCGCGGCCAGGCCGGCGGCCGTCGTGCGGAGGACGGACACGTACGCGCCGTCGGCGGGGAGTCGCAGCTCCACGTCGGGGCGGCCGTGGGGGGCGGGCGCCGCACCGGGCACGGTCATGAGGACGTCCTTCCGGGGTGGCGACGCTGACGGGCCGACCCTAGTGCGTCGGGGTCGCGAACGGCGACAGGGCTCGTGCCCGCCGCAAGCGCCGGCGCATGCTGGGGCCATGACGCGCTTCGCCATCGACGCGGCGACCGCCGTGCGCCTCGTGCGGGACCACACGTGGGTGCCCGGGCGCCACCAGCTGGTCGGTCCGTCCGTGCTGCGCTCCCACGCACTGGCGCTCCTGCACCGCGAGGTCCGCGCGGGGGCGCTGACCGAGCGGGACGGGCGCCGCGACCTCGAGGCCCTCGCCGGGTTGAAGGTGCGGCTGCTGGGCGACCGGGTCTCGCGGGCGGTCGCCTGGTCGCTGGCCCTCCAGCACGGGTGGGACGACACGGCCGACGCCGAGTACCTCGCCGTCGCCTCCCTGCAGGCCGACGCGCTCGTGACCGACGACCCGGCCCTGGCCGCCGCGGCGGAGGGCGTCGTGCCGCTCGCGCCGTACGCCGACCTGCTGCGCTGACGCGCGACTCCGTCGAGACGCCGGAACGCCCCGACCTCGTGGAGGTCGGGGCGTTCCGGGTGGTGCTGCGACGCGGTGCGTCAGGCCTTCTTGGTCTCCCAGAAGATCGCGGCGATCTCGTCGATCTTCGCGAGCAGCTGGTCGGCGACCTCGGCGTCGAGGGTGCCCTTGGCGCCGCCGGCACCGGCGAGCTTCGTCGCCTCGTTCACCAGCTGGTGCAGCTGCGGGTACTTCTCGAAGTGCGGGGGCTTGAAGTAGTCGGTCCACAGCACCCACAGGTGGTGCTTGACCAGCTCCGCGCGCTGCTCCTTGATGAGGATGGCGCGCGTGCGGAAGTCGGGGTCGTCGTTGTCGGCGACCTTGGCGATGATGGCCTTGATGGACTCGGCCTCGATGCGGGCCTGGGCGGGGTCGTAGACACCGCAGGGGAGGTCGCAGTGGGCGGAGACATCGACGGTCGGTGCGAACAGTCGCGCGAACATCCGTGGTCCTCTCGTGTGCTGGGCGATGACGGTCGCGGGCCGGGCCCGCGGCGTGCTTGCGACACTACTCCGCATGGGTGACGAGGCGGAGCGCGGTCCGCGCGCGGCGGTGACCTCCGGGCCCGCCCGCCCCCTCCTGCCGTGGGGCGTCGCGCGGGTGCGCGGCGACTCGATGCGTCCGCACCTGCGACCGGGCGACCGCCTGCTCGTCCGGTACGGCGCACGCCCCCGCCCCGGGGACGTGGTGCTCGCGCGCTTCCCGGACGGCACCCTGGTGGTGAAGCGCGCGGCGGAGCGGCGGGCCGATCGCGCCGGCGTACCGGGGTGGTGGCTGCTCAGCGACGACCCCGGGCGAGGGGTGGACTCGCGCCACCGCGGCGTCGTGCCCGACCGGGACGTGGTCGGCGTGGTGCGGTTGCGCTGGTGGCCGCCGCGGCGGGCGACCCGCCCCGCGCCCTGAGGCGAGCGTCACGCGTCGTGACGTGAGCCACAGGTACGCAGTACCGCTCTGTGGAACACTGACCCGGTCCCCGGATCCCCCTGGAAGTTGGCCATGTCTGCACTCGTCACGTCCCCGTCCACGTCCGCGCACCCCTTCGAGGGTGACCCCGTCTTCGACCTCCACGTCGGCGGCAAGATGGCGGTAGCGGCGACGGTGGGCGTGGGCACGCGGGAGGACCTGTCGCTGGCCTACACGCCGGGCGTCGCCCGGGTGTGCGAGGCCATCGCGGCCGAGCCCGGTCTGACCCAGCACTACACGTGGGTGCCCAACACGGTCGCGGTCGTCACGGACGGCACGGCGGTGCTCGGCCTCGGCGACATCGGCCCGGCCGCGGCGATGCCGGTCATGGAGGGCAAGGCCGTGCTGTTCAAGCAGTTCGGCGGCGTCGACGGCGTCCCGATCTGCCTCGACACGACCGACGTGGACGAGCTCGTCGAGACCGTGGTGCGCCTCGCCCCCAGCTTCGGCGGCATCAACCTCGAGGACATCTCCGCCCCGCGGTGCTTCGAGGTGGAGGACCGGCTCAAGGAGCGCCTCGACATCCCCGTCTTCCACGACGACCAGCACGGCACCGCCGTCGTCGTGCTCGCGGCCCTGGAGAACGCGCTGCGACTCACGGGCCGTCGGCACGCGGGGACCCGGGTCGTCGTCTCGGGCGCCGGCGCGGCCGGGGTCGCGGTCACCAAGATCCTGCTCGAGGCGGGCATCGAGGACCTCGTCGTCACCGACCGCACGGGCATCGTGTCCGAGGACCGCGACGACCTCACCGACGTGAAGCGCGCCCTCGCCGGGCTCACCGCCGCCCGGTCGGTGCGCAACGGGTCGCTGGCGGACGCGATGGCCGGCGCCGACGTCTACATCGGCGTCTCGGGCGGCACGGTCGACGAGGCGGTCGTGGCCACCATGGCCGCCGACGCCATCATCTTCGGGCTGGCGAACCCCACCCCGGAGGTGCTGCCGGAGGTGGCGCACCGCCACGCCCGGGTCGTCGCCACCGGCCGCTCGGACTTCCCCAACCAGATCAACAACGTGCTGGCGTTCCCCGGCATCTTCCGCGGGGCCTTCGACGCCCACGCGACGGCGATCACCGAGAACATGAAGCTCGCCGCCGCCGGGGCGCTCGCGGACCTCGTCGGGGACGACCTGGCCGAGGACCACATCATCCCGTCGCCGTTCGACCCGCGCGTCGCACCGGCGGTCGCCTCCGCCGTCGCCGAGGCCGCGCGCCGCGACGGCGTCGCCCGGCGCTGAGACCCGGCTCTGAGACCCGGCTCTGAGACCCGTCGCGACGCCTGGTCGCCGCCGCTAGGGTCGCCACCATGTTCGCCGTCTACGCCGCCGAGTTCTCCTCCGACGACCCGCTGTCGGGCCTCGTGGTCGGGGAGCGCCCCGACCCCGTCGCCCCCGACGGCTGGACCACGGTCACCGTGCGCGCCGCCTCGCTCAACCACCACGACCTGTGGTCGCTGCGCGGGGTGGGGCTGAAGCAGGAGTCCCTGCCGATGATCCTCGGCTGCGACGCCGCGGGCCTCGACGAGGACGGCAACGAGGTCGTCGTGCACGCGGTGATCTCCGACCCGTCGTGGCGCGGCGACGAGACGCTCGACCCCCGGCGGTCGCTGCTCTCGGAGCGCCACCAGGGCACGTTCGCCGACAAGGTGGTCGTGCCGCGCGGCAACGTGGTTCCGAAGCCGGCGTCGCTGTCGTTCGAGGAGGCCGCCTGCCTGCCGACGGCGTGGCTCACGGCGTACCGGATGCTCTTCACCCAGGGCGGCCTCAAGGCCGGTGACACCGTCCTGGTGCAGGGCGCCGGCGGCGGCGTCGCCACCGCGCTCATCACCCTCGGCCGGGCGGCCGGGCTCAAGGTGCTGGCCACGAGCCGCGACGAGGCCAAGCGCGCGCGTGCGCTCGAGATCGGCGCCCACGACGTGTTCGAGAGCGGCGCCCGGCTGCCGGTCAAGGTCGACGCCGTCATGGAGACGGTCGGGCGGGCCACGTGGTCGCACTCGATCCGCTCGCTGCGCCCCGGCGGCAAGATCGTCATCTCCGGCACGACCTCGGGTCCGCAGCTCGACGACGCGGAGCTGACCCGCATCTTCTTCCTGCAGCTGCAGGTCGTCGGCTCGACGATGGGCACGCGGGCCGAGCTGGCCTCCCTCGTCACCATGCTCGACGCCACCGGCACCCGCCCGCTGCTCGACCGCGTGCTGCCCATGACGGAGGCCCGCGAGGGCTTCGCGGCCATGGCCGGGGGCGACGTCTTCGGGAAGGTCGTGCTGACCCGGTGAGCGCGGACCGCGTCCGGACCCACGTCGTCACCGGCGCCGGCTCGGGCATCGGGCGCGCGGCCGCCGAGCGGCTGCACGCGCGTGGCGACCGGCTCGTGCTGCTGGCCCGCAGCGAGGAGCGGGCGGCGGCGCTGCGCGCGGCGTACGACGGCGCGGTCGTCGAGCTGCTCGACCTCGCCGACCCGGCCGCGGTGGCGGCCTGGACGCCGCCGGCCGACGTGGACCGCGTCGACGCGCTGCTGCACGTCGCCGGCGTCGTCGACCTCGGCCCGGTCGCCGGGCTCGACGTCGGGTCGTGGCAGGAGACGCTGGCCGTGAACCTGACGGCCCCGGCGCTGCTGACCCGCACCCTCCTCCCGGCGCTGCGCGCCGCGCGCGGGACGGTCGTCCTCGTCAACTCCGGCGCCGGACGCACCGCCCACGCCGGGTGGTCGTCGTACGCCGCCTCGAAGTTCGGCCTGCGCGGCTTCGCCGACGCGCTGCGCGAGGAGGAGGCACCGCACGGTGTACGCGTGTCCACCGTCTATCCCGGGCGCACGGCCACCCCGATGCAGGAGGCGGTGCACGCGCAGGAGGGCGCCGCCTACGAGGCGGAGCGGTTCATCGACCCCGCCACCGTCGCCGAGGCCGTGCTGGCGTGCGTCGACCTGCCGCGCGACGCGACGGTCCCCGAGGTCGTCCTGCGCCCCGGCCCGCGCTGAGCAGCGGTCAGTCCGAGCGCCAGTTGAGGGCGCCGATGATCATCATGCGCAGCTGCAGGCGGGCCCGGTGGGCCACCGCCTCCTCCGTCGAGCGTCGACCGGCGGCGACGAGCAGGTCCTCCGCCGTCGCCACGACGGCGTTCACGATGAGGTTGGCGAGCACCGTCAGGTCGTCGCCGGACCACGCGTCGGTGCCGGGCAGGCGCGCCAGGTCGGTTGCCAGCTCGCGCTCGCAGAGCTCGATCTCGTGCCGGATCGCGGCGCGCACGGCGGGCGGCCCTGCGAAGCGCTCGCGCGCGATGAAGGAGAAGTGCTCGTGCTGGGCGCGCACGTGCTCCGTCAGCACCCGCACCGAGCTGTCGATGATGTCGCGGAACGTGGGGTCCGGGCTGCGCACGTCGCGGAGCATCGCCCGCAGGGAGACGAACGCGTCGTCGACGAGGGCCAGCCCGAGCTCCTCGATCGAGGAGAAGTGGCGGTAGAACGCCGTCGGCACGATGCCGACCTCCTTCGCGACCTGCCGCAACGACAGCGCGGACAGGCCCCCCGTCGCGGAGAGGCCGAGCGCGGCGTCGAGGATCGACTGGCGCGTCAGCTCCTTGCGCTCGACGCGCGTCAGCGCCGGGTCACCTGGGGTGGTCACGCCCGCCATCGTCCCACGACCGGTCCGGGGCCGGCACGGTGTGGCCTCGCCCACGGCTCCTTGACCGTGTCCCGGGGCCGAGTGCATCGTTGTGAGTGCACAGGTGTTCACCGAACGGGTGGGCACGGCCACCCGAAGGAGCAGCGATGGGTCTCACCAGCACCCTCCTCGCGTCGCGGACGCTGGCGGCGCTGACCTCCCCCCACGGGGTCGACCGCTACCTCGAGCTCGTGAACCCGATGTGGGCGGCCCGCGAGGTGCGGGCCCGTGTCGTGAGCGTGGAGCGCGAGACGAGCGGCGAGCACCCGGTCGCCACCGTCACGCTGCAGCCCACGTCGACCTGGCGCGGTCACCGCGCGGGGCAGTACGTCCAGGTGGGCGTGGAGGTCCCCGGCGCCCGGCGCACCACGCGGTGCTTCACCATCTCCTCCGCGGCGTCGCAGCCGGGGGAGCGCTTCACCCTCACCGTCCGCGCGCACTCCGAGGGCCTCGTGTCGAAGTGGCTCGTCGAGCAGGCCCGCCCGGGCTTCGTGGTGCACCTCTCGCAGGCGCAGGGCGACTTCACCCTGAACGAGAGCCCGGCGACGCCGACCAACAACCACCTGCTCTTCATCACGGGCGGCTCCGGCATCACGCCCGCCATGTCGATGGTGCGCACCCTCCTGCGGGACGGGTACGACGGGCACGCCGGCCGCAAGGTGACGTTCCTGCACTACGCCCGCGGCCCGGAGGACCAGATCTTCGCCACGGAGCTGGCCGAGATCGCTGCGGCCGACAACGGCGTCCGCGTCGTCCTGCGGCACGAGTCCGCCGGCGACCCGCTGTTCAGCGCCATCGACCTGGCCCGCCTCGTGCCGGACTTCCGCGAGGTCGACACCTGGGTCTGCGGGCCCGCCGGCCTCATGGAGCGCGTCGAGCTCGCGTACGACGGGTCGCCCCGCCTGCGCACCGAGCGCTTCAAGGCGCCGGTCGTCAAGGCCGGCAACGCCGAGGGCGACGTCGTCTTCTCCCGCTCGGGCCAGCAGGTCGCCAACACCGGTGCCTCGCTGCTCGAGCAGGCCGAGGCCGCCGGTCTCACGCCCGAGTTCGGCTGCCGCATGGGCATCTGCTTCTCCTGCACGGCCCGCAAGACCGAGGGCACCGTGCGCAACGTGCTCACCGGCGAGGAGTCGTCCCTGCCCGACGAGGACATCCGCGTCTGCGTGTCCGCCCCGGTCGGCGACTGCGCCGTCGACCTCTGACCACCTGACCGTCCCCGACCACCCGGCGACCACCCGTCGTACCCGACGAAGGAGGAACCCATGTCCGCCCTGACCACGGAGCAGCCCGTCCGCGAGCCGGCCCCCGCGCCGCAGCCCGACGAGCAGCCCATCAGCGCCAACCTGCCGCTCACGCCGTCCCAGCTCGAGGCGTTCGGCGCCGAGATGGACGCCATCCGCCAGCGCATCATCGCCGACCTCGGCGAGGCCGACGCCGACTACATCCGCAAGGTGCTGAAGGCCCAGCGCGGGTTCGAGGTCGCCGGTCGCGCCCTGTTCTACCTCCCGCCGGCGTGGCCGCTGGCCGTCGCGGCGCTCTCGATCTCCAAGATCCTCGACAACATGGAGATCGGGCACAACGTCATGCACGGGCAGTACGACTGGATGGGCGACCCCGCCCTGAACTCGCGCATGTTCGAGTGGGACAACGTGTGCCCCAGCGAGCAGTGGAAGTACTCGCACAACTACATCCACCACACGTTCACCAACATCGTCGGTAAGGACCGCGACGTCGGGTACGGCATCCTGCGGATGGACGCCGACCAGGAGTGGCACCCGTACTACCTGGGCAACCCGGTCTACGCGCTGCTGCTCATGCTGTTCTTCGAGTGGGGCGTCGCGATGCACGACCTCGAGGTCGAGAACATCGTCGCGGGCAAGCGGAAGATGTCGGAGAACGCCGCCCTGCACCGCGGGATCATGCGCAAGGTCAAGCGCCAGGCGCTCAAGGACTACGTGCTCTTCCCGGCGCTCACCGGTCCGCTGTTCCCGCTCACGCTGGCGGGCAACGCGACGGCCAACCTGATCCGCAACATCTGGGCGTTCAACATCATCTTCTGCGGCCACTTCCCGGCCGGCGTGGCCTCGTTCTCCGTGGAGGAGACCGAGGACGAGTCGCGGGGCCAGTGGTACCTGCGCCAGCTGCTCGGCTCGGCGAACATCACGGGCGGCAAGCTCTTCCACGTGATGAGCGGCAACCTGTCCCACCAGATCGAGCACCACCTCTTCCCCGACCTCCCGGCGCGCCGCTACCCCGAGGTCGCCGACGAGGTGCGCGAGATCTGCGAGCGCTACGGCCTGCAGTACAACACCGGCCCGCTCGGCCACCAGCTGTTCAGCGTGGCGAAGAAGATCTGCCGCTTCGCCCTGCCGGACGACGTCGCGCAGGTCCCGGGCGTCGGCCTGGTCCGCGCTCTGCTGGGCAAGGGGAAGCCGCCGGTTGCCGTCGTGGCCGAGGCTGCCTGAGACTGACCGGCATGGGTGACGACCGCGTCGGCGACGACCAGCTCAGCAGGGCCGAGATCGCGAAGGACGTCGCGCAGGCGACCGTCGGCATCGCGGCGACGACGGTGGGGCGCGTGGTCACGATCGTGACCGGTGCGGTCCGCCAGGTCGCGGACGCGGTCGGCGACGGCGCCACGGAGGTCTTCGAGCTCCGCGACGCAGCCCGCAGGGCGGCCGCCGAGCTGGAGCCGCGCAAGGACTGACCGTCCGCCGCACCCGACGGCCCGGACCCCGCGGGGTCCGGGCCGTCGTGCGGCCGCGGCCCGGCGGGCGCGGCGTGGGAGGGTTCGGGGACCGCTCGGCGGGGTAGCGATCACCGGGTCGTGCGCGAGCGGCGGGGTCCGTGCCGCCCGCCGGGCCGTCGACGTCGTGGAGGAGGTGCCCGTGCTGGAGCCGGGAGGGGTGTTCGGGAGCTACCTGGTCGGGGACAGCATCGGCCACGGTGGCATGGGCGTCGTCTACCGCGCCGTGCACCGCGACCTCGACCGCGAGGTCGCCCTCAAGGTCCTGGCACCGCAGTTCTCGACCGACGAGGAGTACCGCCAGCGCTTCCTGAGCGAGGCCCGCACGCTGGCGCGCCTGGAGTCGAACCACGTCGTCGCCATCTACGACGCGGGGGAGCGCGACGGCTCGCTCTTCCTGGCCATGCAGCTCGTCACCGACGGAGACCTGGCCACCTGGTTGCGCGCCTGGGGCCCGATGCCGCCCGCGATGGCCCTCGACCTGCTCCGCCAGGTCACGACGGGCCTGGCGGCCGCGCACGCCGCCGGCGTGCTCCACCGCGACATCAAGGCCTCGAACGTCCTCCTGCGGCGCCTGCCCGACGGCGCGACCCGCGCCTACCTGTGCGACTTCGGCATCGCCCAGACGCAGGACTCCTCCCTCACGCGCCCGGGCGGCGTGGTGGGCACGTGGGCCTACCTGGCCCCGGAGCGCCACCAGGGCGCGCCGGCCTCGCCCGCCACCGACGTCTACGCCCTGGGCTGCCTGCTGTGGGCCATGCTGACGGGCCACGCGCCGTACACGGGCGGCACCGACGTCGAGGTCGCGATCGCGCACATCAAGGCGCCCGTGCCCCAGCTGCCGGTCGCCGGTCCCGCCGAGCACGCGCTCAACCACCTGCTCGCCCGCCTGCTCGACAAGGACCCGTTTGGTCGGCCGCCGTCGGCCGCGGCCGTGCTCGAGGAGGTCGACCGGGCTGCGGCCGTCGTCACCCCGGGGGCGGGCTCGGGGGCGGGCCCCGTGGCGGCGCCCGCCGGTGACCGCACCGCGGGGAGCACCCAGGCCGCGTCGTACGGCGGGTCCCCGCGCCGCTCGCGCCGCGGGCGCTGGATCGCGGCCGCCGTGGCCGCCACGGTGCTCGCGGCCGGCGGCATCGGCGCGGCGGTCGTGCTCGGCGACGAGCCCGGCGGGGGTGGCGGGGGTGGCGGGGGTGAGGTGCCGTACGCCGACGACACCGTCCCCGGAGTCGTGGACGCGCCGCTGAGCGTGACGGAGTGCGACGAGGAGGCCACCGGTCTGCGCATCGGAGGGCTCGTGCCGGCCACGGGGGTGCTCTCCCGACAGGCGCCGGGCACGGCCGGCGGGCTGGGCCTGGCCGTCAGCGACATCAACGCCGCCGGCGGGGTGCTGGGCGAGGACGTCTGCCACACCGTCCTCGACAGCGGCGACGGGGAGCTGCTGGCCACGCTCGAGGACGGCGGGCTCGCCGCGGACGCGGTCGTCGGGCCGGTCGAGTCCGCCCTGGCTGAGGCCGTCGTGCCCTACTTCGAGGAGGAGGAGGTCGTCCACGTGACGCCGGCGGCGTACGCGAGCGACCTGTCGGGCGTCTCGCCGTACTCGTTCCGGACGATCGGCGAGTTCGGGGCCATGGCCGACGCGCTGGCCCGGTTGATCAACGACCGGGCCCGCAACGCCGGCTCCGTCGCCCACCTCGTCGCCGCCGACCTGGCGGCGGTCCGGGCGCGCGACCTCGTGGAGGAGCGGCTCGGTGAGGCCGCGCTGACCTGCGCCTACGGGTGCACCGACGCCGCGCAGGAGATCCCGCAGGACGCGACCGACCTGACGGCGTACGCGCAGGCCGCGGTCGCCTCGGGCGCCGAGGCGGCGGTCGTCAGCGGGTACATGGACGGGGTGGCCCTCTTCACGGCACTCGAGGCGGCGGGGTGGACGGGCCCGATCTTCCTCACCAGCTTCTCCGACGACGCGCTCGCCGGGGCACCGGCCGCGCTGCTCGCCGAGACGTACTCCGTCTTCCCCGCCGTCGTGCCGGAGGAGGAGTTCAGCGCCCGCGTCGAGGAGTGGTACGCCGAGGACTCCGGCGGCACCGTGCCGACGCCGTTCCTCGCCGCGGAGTCGTACGACGCGGTGGTGCTCGCCGCCCTCGCCGCGACCCGCGGCGGGGCCACCGACGGCACGACGATCGCCGAGAACATGCGAGCGGTCTCCGGCAGCGAGGGCGGCACCCAGTGCCGCACCTACCGGCGCTGCCTGGCCCTGCTCGAGGCCGGTGAAGAGGTCGTCTACCGGGGCGTGGCCGTCGCCGGGCCGTTCACGGAGGACCACGACCTCGGGGACGCGTGGTTCAGCGTGTTCACCTTCGACGAGACCGGCGAGGGCACCCGCGAGGACACGCAGCTGCTCGGCCACACCGACTGACGCGGCCGAGCCCCGGCGTCAGGAGGCGTACACCTCGGCGAGCAGCTCCAGCGAGCGCACCCGCCCCTCCGACGTCGTCCCCTGGTGGGCGACCATCAGCTCGTCGGCGCCCGAGTACGCCGCGAAGTCCGCCACCTGCTGCCGCACCACGTCGGGGGTGCCGACGGCGCTGTGCCGCATCATCTCGTGCAGGTGCCGCGCCTGCGGGCTGCGCAGGAGGGCGTCGGCCTGCTCGTCGGTGAACGTCGTGCCGGGCCGCAGCAGGAGGGCGACGCGGCTGCGCATGAGGTCGCGCACCTGCAGCTCGGCGGTGGTCTGGTCGTCGGCGGCGACGACGTTGAGGCCCGCGATGACGTGCGGGCGCTCGAGCTGCTCGGAGGGTTGGAACTCGCGGCGGTAGAGCTCGACCGCGTCGAGGAGCGCGGCCGGCGCGAAGTGCGACGCGAAGGCGTAGGGCAGGCCGAAGGCGGCGGCCAGCGAGGCGCCGAAGAGCGAGGAGCCGAGGATGTAGAGCGGCACCGCCGTGCCGGCACCGGGGTACGCCGCCACGCCCGGCACGAGGCTCTCACCGGCGAGGTAGCCCTGGAGCTCGCGCACCTCCTGCGGGAAGGTGTCGGCCGCCGTCGCGTCGCGGCGCAGCGCCCGCATCGTGTTCTGGTCGGTGCCCGGCGCGCGCCCGAGACCCAGGTCGATCCGGCCCGGGTGGAGCGTCGCCAGCGTGCCGAACTGCTCGGCGACCACGAGCGGGGAGTGGTTCGGCAGCATGACGCCGCCGGACCCGAGCCGGATCGTCGAGGTGTGGGCGGCGACGTGGGCGATGAGCACGGCGGTGGCCGACGAGGCGATGCTCGCCATGTTGTGGTGCTCGGCGTACCAGACGCGGGTGTAGCCGTGCTTCTCCGCGGCCTGCGCGAGGTCGACGGTGGCGGCCAGCCCGTCCGCGACCGTCTCGGTCTTGCCGATGGTCGCGAGGTCGAGCACGGAGAGCGCGGGAGCCACGGGGCGGCACCTTTCTTCGGGGGCGGTCCTCCTCCCAACGCCTGCGCGCCCCGATCCCATCCCGTCGGGCCGTCCCGTGCTCAGTCCTCCGGGTCGTCCAGGCGGGCGAGCCAGGTCGCGAGGCGCTCGACGGCCGTCTCGAACTCGGGGTGGGTGTCGACGAAGGCCTGGAGCTGCTCGGCCAGCCAGGCGAGGCTGACCTCCTCGTCGCCCCGGCGACGCTCCAGCTCCTCGATGCCGCGATCCGTGAAGTACATGGACCCGATTGTGCCCAACGCCCCGGGACGCCGTCGGGCCCGGTCGCTGGACGGCGACCGGGCCCGACGTGCTGCGCCCGAGGGCGCTCGGCTCACGCGAAGGCGCGCGCCATGAGGTCCTTCTGCTCCTCGGTGTGCCGCTTCGCGGTGCCGACCGAGGGGGAGGAGGAGGCCGTCCGGGTGACCGGCTCCACCACGAACTTCTCCAGGCCCGGCCACACGTTCAGCTGGTAGTGCGGCCACGGGCCCATGTTCGCGGGCTCGTCCTGCACCCAGCGCACCGCCTTGAGGTTCGGGTACTTCGCGATCTCCTCGGTGATGGCCTTGTCGGGCGAGGGGTAGAGCTGCTCGACGCGACCGATGGCGAACGCGTCGCCGTTGTCCCGCTTCGTCCGCTCGACCACGAGGTCCCAGGTGACCCGGCCCGAGCAGAGCAGCAGCGTCTCCACCTTCGCGGGGTCGGCCTGGTCGTCGCCGATGAACGGTCGGTACTGGCCGGTGGTGAAGTCCTCCGGCCGCGACGCGGCCTCCTTGCGGCGCAGCATGGACTTCGGCGTGAACACCACGAGGGGGCGGTGACGCTCGCCGAGGGAGTGCTGGCGCAGCAGGTGGAAGTACGACGCCGGCGTCGACGGCTGCGCGGCGACGAACGCGCCGTCGGCGGCCATCTGCAGGAACCGCTCGATGCGGGCCGAGCTGTGGTCGGGGCCCTGGCCCTCGTAGCCGTGCGGCAGCAGCAGCACGACGCCGGAGCGCTGGCGCCACTTGGTCTCGCTCGAGGAGATGAACTCGTCGATGACCGTCTGCGCGCCGTTGACGAAGTCGCCGAACTGCGCCTCCCACAGCACGAGCGCCTCGGGCCGGGCCACGGAGTAGCCGTACTCGAAGCCGAGCGCGGCGTACTCGCTCAGCAGGGAGTCGTAGACGAAGAACTTCGCCTGGTCCTCGCTGAGGTTGGACAGCGGGGTCCACTCGGAGGCGTCCGTGCGGTCGATGATCGTCGCGAAGCGCTGCGCGAACGTGCCGCGGCGCGAGTCCTGCCCGGCGAGGCGGACCGGGCGACGGTCGATCAGCAGCGAGCCGAACGCGAGGATCTCGCCGGTGGCCCAGTCGATGGGGCCCTCGGTGATGGCCGCCGCGCGGCGCTGCAGCTGCGGCAGCACCTTCGGGTGGACGGTGAAGCCGTCCGGCGGCGTCGTGTAGGCGTCCGCCACGCGCTTGAGCACCTCGAACGGCACGGAGGTGTCGAAGTCACCCGCGGGCTTCTCCGGGTAGTCCGGCACGGTCGTCCACTCGGACGGCTGCGTCGTCGCCTCGCGCACCTCGGTGAAGACGCGCTCGAGCTGCTCCTGGTAGTTGCGCAGGACCTGCTCGGCCTCCTCCACCGTGATGTCGCCACGACCGATGAGGGACTCGGTGTAGAGCTTGCGCACCGACCGCTTCTGCTCGATGAGGTCGTACATCAGCGGCTGGGTGAAGCTCGGGTCGTCGCCCTCGTTGTGACCGCGGCGGCGGTAGCAGACGAGGTCGATGACGACGTCCTTGTTGAAGGCCTGGCGGTACTCGAACGCCAGCTGCGCCACCCGGATGCACGCCTCGGGGTCGTCGCCGTTCACGTGGAAGATCGGCGCCTGCACCATGCGGGCGACGTCGGTCGCGTAGAGCGTCGAGCGCGACGAGCCCGGCGAGGTCGTGAAGCCGACCTGGTTGTTGACGATCACGTGGATCGTCCCGCCGGTGCGGTAGCCGCGCAGCTGCGAGAGGTTCAGGGTCTCCGCGACGACGCCCTGGCCGGCGAAGGCCGCGTCGCCGTGCACGAGGAGGGGGAGCACGGGGAACTCGCTGCCGCGGTCCAGCACGTCCTGCTTGGCGCGGGCGATGCCCTCGACCACGGGGTCGACGGCCTCGAGGTGCGACGGGTTGGCCGCGACCGAGACCTTGATCTTCTCGCCGCTGTCGGCGAGGAACTCGCCCTCGGCACCCAGGTGGTACTTGACGTCGCCGGAGCCCTGGACCGTGCGCGGGTCGATGTTGCCCTCGAACTCGCGGAAGATCTGGCTGTACTTCTTGCCGACGATGTTGGCGAGCACGTTGAGGCGACCGCGGTGGGCCATGCCGATCGTGACCTCGTCGAGGCCCGACTCGGCCGCGGCCTCGCAGATCTCGTCGATGACGGGGATCGTGGTCTCGCCGCCCTCGAGGCTGAAGCGCTTCTGGCCGACGAACTTGGTCTGCAGGAACGTCTCGAACGCCTCGGCCTGGTTGAGCTTCAGCAGGATCCGCAGCTGCTCCTCGCGGGGCGTCTTCTTGTGCGGCTGCTCGACGCGCTCCTGGATCCACCGGCGCTGCTCGGGGTCCTGGATGTGCATGTACTCGATGCCCATGGTGCGGCAGTAGCTGTCGCGCAGGATGCCGAGGATGTCGCGCAGCTTCATGAAGCGGCGGCCCTCGCCGCCGAAGGAGCCGGTCGCGAACTCGCGGTCGAGGTCCCACAGCGTGAGGCCGTGGGTCTCCACCTCGAGGTCGGGGTGGCTGCGCTGGCGGTACTCCAGCGGGTCGGTGTCGGCCATGAGGTGGCCGCGCACCCGGTAGGCGTGGATCAGCTCGAGGATGCGCGCCTGCTTGCTGATCTCGTCGTCGTGGCTCGTCGCGATGTCCGCGGCCCAGCGGATGGGCTCGTAGGGGATGCGCAGCGACCGGAAGATGTCGTCGTAGAAGTCGTCGGCGCCGAGCAGCAGCTGGTGCACCCGCTTGAGGAACTCGCCGGACTGCGCGCCCTGGATGACGCGGTGGTCGTACGTCGAGGTGAGCGTCATGACCTTGCTGATGGCGTTGCGCGCGATGGCGTCGGCCGACGCGCCCTGCCACTCCGCCGGGTACTCCATCGCGCCCACGCCGATGATGGCGCCCTGGCCCTTCATGAGGCGCGGCACGGAGTGGACCGTGCCGATGCCGCCGGGGTTCGTCAGCGAGATCGACGTGCCCTGGAAGTCCTCGACCGTCAGCTTGGAGTCGCGCGCCTTGCGCACGATCTCCTCGTACGCCGTCCAGAAGGCGGCGAAGTCCATCGTCTCGGCGGCCTTGATCGAGGGCACGAGCAGCTGGCGCTGGTCGCCCTTCTGGATGTCGATCGCGAGGCCCAGGTTGATGTGGGCCGGCGTCACCAGGTTGGGCTTGCCGTCGACGACCTCGAAGCCGACGTTCATCTCCGGCATCGACTTGAGCGCGCGCACGAGCGCGTACCCGATGAGGTGGGTGAAGGAGACCTTGCCGCCGCGCGCGCGGGCCAGGTGGTTGTTGATGACGGTGCGGTTGTCCCACAGCAGCTTGACCGGCACGGAGCGCACGGACGTCGCCGTCGGCACCTCGAGCGAGGCGTCCATGTTGGCCACGGTGCGGGCCGGGGCGCCTCGCAGCACGGTGTAGGTCGGCTTGTCCGACGCGGTCGCCTTCGGCGTGGCCGGGGCCTCCTTCGCGACGGGCTTCGTGCCGCTGCGGCCCGGCTCGGAGGCGGCCGCGGCCGGACGCGGCTTGGCCTGCGGGGTGGGCGCGGCCTTGGGGGCGTCGACGGCCTTCGCGGGGGCCGAGGAGGCCCGCGGGGGAGCGACGGCCGGGCCACCGGACGCCTTGGGGGCGGACGAGCCGTTCGAGCCGTTCGAGCCGTTCGAGGCCGGGCGTGCGGCCGGGGCGCCGGCCGCTCCCTGGGTGAAGTAGGCCTTCCACTCGGCGCTCACGCTGTCGGGGTCACGGTCGAACTGCTCGCGCATGTCGTCGACGAGCCACTCGTTGGCTCCGAAGTCGACAGGTTCGGTGGACGGGCTGCCAGGGGACTGCGGCACGGCTTGGATCGCCTCTTCCGGGGAGTGCGCTCATCGGGTGGGTTCGGCCATCCAGGCTAGTCCCACGCGGCGACAAATGCAGGGGTGGGGTCGCATGTCGACCGGGCTACCGGCGGGTACCCCGACCGCCCCCCGCGTTGGAACGTTCATGGTGGGCGAGATCACGCCGCACGGGGCCCCGTGCTCAGTAGTGCTGGGACCCGCGGAGGCTCACAGGTCGCCCGTCGGGGTCGTGGACCTGGGCGAGCAGGGCCCGCGCGAGCGGCCGCACCCGGCTCGGCGCGGTGGGGACGGGGAGGGGGCGCAGGCGGCCCGGGGGGCGCTCGCCCTCCCGACCCGCGGCGTGCCAGTCCTCGAGGCGGTGGGCGTGCTCGGCGTACCGGTCGAACATGTCCGCGGGCTCGAGGCAGTCGGCCATCACCTCCACCAGGTCGTCCCCGTCGCGGGCGGGGTCGAGCCGGTCGAGCCGGTCGAGGTGCTCCGCGGCCAGCCGCAGGCGGAGGTCGCGCGCGTAGTCGTCGTCCAGCACGACGGCGGTCAGCTCGGAGTCGTGGGTCCACGAGCGGCGGTTGAAGTTGTCGGAGCCGGTGCTGGCCCAGGTGTCGTCGACGACGCAGACCTTGGCGTGCACGTACACGGGGGTGCCGGCGTGGTTCTCGATCCCGTACGCCGCCACCCGGCCCGGCGCGACCTCCGCGAGCCGGCGCAGGGCACGCCGGCGCCCCAGCAGCTGCGCCGTGCGGTTCGGTCCGGTGACGTCGGTGGCCAGCGGGATGACCACGAGCAGCCGCAGGTCGGGCTGGTCGGCCAGGCGCTGCTCGAACACGCCCGCGACGTCGTGACCCCAGAAGTACTGGTCCTCGATGTAGACGATGCGCTCGGCGCGGCCCACCGCCTTGGAGTAGCCCCGGGCGACGCTGCGCTCGCCGCCGCGGGCGAACGGGTAGTCGCGGTCGAGGCGCAGGTCGGGGTAGGTGCGCAGGAGCTGCACGACGTGGTCGCCGGCCGGCGGCGGGGGCGGTTGCTGCGGCGGCAGCGGGTCGGGGGTCGTGTCGAGGCGGCGCAACCGGTCGGCCACCCGGCGCCAGGGCGCGGACGACAGCGGCGTCGGGTCCTCCCAGCGCTCGCGGAAGACGGTCTCGACGTCGTGGACGACGGGGCCGCGCAGCTCGACCTGCGCGTCGTGCCACGGCGGGGTGTCGCCGTACTCCGGGCTCAGCCGGCGGCCCTGCGGGTCGCCGTGGTGCGCGGAGTCGTCGCGCCGGTTGTGCGCGAGGTCGATGCCGCCGACGAAGGCGACGTCGCGCGTCGGGTCGTCGCGTTGGCGCACGACCACGAACTTCTGGTGGTGCGAGCCGCCCGCGCGGACCCGCATGTCGAGCAGCACCTCCGCCCCACGGGCCTGCAGCTGCTCGCCCAGGTGGCGGTTGGAGGTGGCGAAGAAGCCGGCCTGGTCGAGGTGCGAGCGCCACACGAGGCCCCGCACGTCGACGCCGCGCTCGTCGGCCTGCGACAGCACCTCCACCACCTCCGAGCCCGGCTCGCCGGTCAGCAGCTCGTCGGCGTCGCCCTGCCAGTCGGTGAGGAGCACGAGGTCCCCGGCACGGGTCGCGAGGAGCACCTCGTGCAGGCGGGCGAAGTACGCCGCGCCGTCGACGAGGGGACGCGCCAGGTTGCCCCCGGACCACGCGACGTCGCCCTCGTGGCGGTCGTCGAGGCGGGTGTCGGCGTTGGCGCGCTCCGTCTTGCCCAGGAGCCAGGCGGCCGGGTCGCTCATGGGCCCCAGCATGCACCCCCGGTGGCCCTGCGCCGACCTAGGCTTGGTGGCATGCGACCCACCCCGGAACGGCCCGGCCCCGGTCAGGAGTCCGTCTGGGACTACCCGCGCCCGCCGGCCCTCGACCGGTCCGAGGAGCACGTCGAGGTGTGGCTGGGTGGCGAGCGCGTCGCGGACACCACGACGAGCTGGCGGGTCCTCGAGACGAGCCACCCCCCGACGTACTACCTGCCGCGCTCCGCGTTCGTCGCCGGAGCCCTGCGCCCGGTGGCCGGCACGACGCACTGCGAGTGGAAGGGCGAGGCGGCCTACCTCGACCTCGTCGGCGGCGGGAGGACGGCCGCCCGCGCGGCGTGGACCTACCCGACGCCGGTGCCAGCGTTCGCCGACCTGCTCGACGCGGTCGCCGTGATGCCGGGCCTCGTGGACCGGTGCGTCGTCGACGGCGAGGTCGTGGCGGCCCAGCCCGGTGGCTTCTACGGCGGGTGGATCACGAGCCGGGTCGCGGGCCCGTTCAAGGGGATCCCGGGCAGCTGGGGCTGGTGAGCGTCAGCGGGCGTCGAACGACACGACGGCCGTGACCGTGGTGCCCCCCTCGGAGGTGCTGACGTTCCAGGAGCTGCTGAGCGCGGCGACGAGGTGGAGGCCGCGGCCGCGCTCCTCGAGCATGTCGACGGGGGTCAGCATGCGCCGGCGCCACGCCTCCTCGAGCTCCCAGGCCGCCTCGGCGGGGTCGTCCGTCGCGTCGTCCGCGTCGGTCGGGTCGGCCGGGTCGGTGTCGCGGGCGACGGCGCAGGCGCCCCGCGGCGTCCCGCAGTCGGTCACCTGCATCCGCACCCCGCACGGCTCGAGCGCCCAGGCGACCTTCACCGTGTGGTCCGCGCAGGGCTCGCCGTGCTCGATGCCGTTCTGGAGCAGCTCGTAGAGCACGATCGCGGCGTTCTCGATCGCCGTGCGGGGCACCTCGTGCTCGGTGAGGTGGGCCGTCAGCGCGCGGCGCGAGCGGGCGGGCGAGGTGGGGTCGAACGGGAGCGAGGAGTCGAACGCCGCCTCGCCCTCGGTGGCCACGGTCGCCCGGACCACGTCGGACCCCACGGTGGCGGGGCGGTCGGCGGCGGGGCGGTCGGCGGTGGGGCCGTCGGTGGCGCCCCGCTCGGTGCGCTGGTCCGTCACGGTGCCTCCCTCCGGTCGGCTCGGTCGGCCCTCGTCCAGTCTGACACGGGCGCGGGTGAGGGTCACCTGGCTCCACGCCGGTCGGTCCGGTCGCTCACGCGTCGGGACCGCCCTGGTCGGCGGGGCCCGCCAGCCGGACCTGCGCGGCGGCGCGCCGGGCCCGCGCGCGGGCCGCCTCGACGTCCTCGCCCAGGGCGAGCGTCACGGCCATGCGGCGTCGACCGGAGACGGACGGCTTGCCGAACAGCCGCAGGCTGGTGTCCGGCTCGCGCAGGGCGGCGTCCACCCCGGCGTACGACGGGGCGTCGACCTCGCCCTCGAGCAGCACCGCGCACGACGCGGCGGGGCCCCGGTCCCGGATGTTCGGGATCGGCAGGCCGAGCACCGCGCGGGCGTGCAGCGCGAACTCGGACAGGTCCTGGGAGACGAGGGTCACCAGGCCCGTGTCGTGCGGGCGGGGCGAGAGCTCGGAGAACACGACGTCGTCGCCTCGGACGAACAGCTCGACCCCGAAGAGACCGCGGCCGGTGGCCCCGCACAGGTCGCGCACCACCGCGGCGGCCACCTCCTGCGCCCGGGCGAGCACGGTGGGGGAGAGGGCCTGCGGCTGCCACGACTCGCGGTAGTCGCCGTCGACCTGGGTGTGGCCGATCGGCGCGCAGAACGAGACCACGTCCTCACCGCCGTCGGTCGCGGCGTGCTTGACGGTCAGCAGCGTGATCTCGACGTCGAAGTCCACGAAGCCCTCGACGATGACGCGTCCCGCGCCGGCGCGGCCGCCCTCCTGCGCGTAGCGCCACGACTGCTCCGCGTCGGCGGTCTCCCGCACCACCGACTGACCCTTGCCCGACGACGACATCACGGGCTTCACCACGCAGGGCAGCCCGACGTCGGCGACTGCGGCGACGAGCTCGTCGAGGGTGTCGGCGAACCGGTACGGCGAGGTGGGCAGGCCGAGGGTCTCCGCGGCGAGGCGGCGGATGCCCTCGCGGTCCATCGTCAGGCGGGTGGCCCGGGCGGTCGGCACGACGGTGGTGCCCTCGGCCTCGAGCTCCACGAGGGTGGGCGTGTGGATGGCCTCGATCTCCGGGACGACCCAGTGCGGGCGCTCCAGCTCCACCACCCGTCGTACGGCGGCGGGGTCGAGCATGTCCACGACGTGGCTGCGGTGGGCCACCTGCATGGCGGGGGCGTCGGCGTACCGGTCGACGGCGATCGTCTCCACGCCGAGGCGCTGCAGCTCGATGACGACCTCCTTGCCCAGCTCGCCGGCGCCGAGGAGGAGGACGCGCGTGGCGCCGTCCGAGAGCGGGGTTCCGAGGATCGTCACGGGCGACAGCCTAGGAGCCCGGCGGGTGACCTGGGCCGTGTGACATGGGCGGCGATGCGCCCGAACCGCCACCGCGCGCCCGCACGGGTTGATACGTTCGCGCGGTTTGCCCGCCGGAGGGGCGGGGTTCGAGGAGAGGCACCACCATGAGGAACACCGTCGCGGGCCGCGTGCTCGCCGTCGGGATCGCGCTGGCCGGCATGGGCGCGCTGAGCGCCTGCGGGTCCGAGGACGACGCCACGCGCGACGAGGGCACGCAGGAGGTCACCGAGGCCGGGAACGCGGACGCGTTCTCGCTGCAGGTCGGCGACTGCTTCGACGACCCGGAGGGCACCGAGGTCACCGAGGTCCCGGCCGTGCCGTGCGCCGAGCCGCACGACAACGAGATCTTCGAGGCGTTCGACATGGACGAGGGCGACTGGCCGGGCGACGACGCCGTCCAGGCGGCGGTGGAGGAGGGCTGCGGAGGAGCGTTCGAGGCCTTCGTCGGCACGCCCTACGACACCTCCGCGCTCTACCTCGACGCGCTCACGCCGACCGAGGACAGCTGGACCCAGGGAGACGACCGCGAGATCCTCTGCGTGGTCTTCGACCCCGAGGGCCCCGTCGAGGGCACCCTGGAGGGCTCCGCTCTCTGAGTCCACCGCACCGCACGACGAGCGCCGGTCCCCGCACGGGGGCCGGCGCTCGGTGCGTCGCGGGCGGTTCAGCCGGGTGCGTCGGGTGCGTCGGGCACGTCCAGCGCGTCGAGCTCGGCGAGCGCCGCGCGGGCCCGGGCGACGCGGTCGGCCTCGGGCTCGTCCCACCACCGCGGCCCCCGCTCGCCGAGGCCGTGCTTCGCGAGCGCGGTCCGGCGCCGGGCGGCGGCCACCGCCGCGTCGTCGCCGGCCTGCTTCGCGACCCGGGTGCCGGAACGCCCCCGCCCGAGGTGGGACTTCAGGGCCTCGACCACGTCGTCGGGCAGGCACGGGTCCGTACGACGCCAGCGGCGCCCGTCGACCACGAGCCAGCGCTCGTCCTCGGCGTAGCGCCCCGGATCGGCCCGGTCGGCTCCCTCGTCCACGCCCGCCCTCCTCGTGTCGTCGGCCCGCGGGAAGCGGAACGGGCCCGACCTCGTGGAGGTCGGGCCCGTCTCGTGGTGCTCGCACCCCCGGCAGGATTCGAACCTGCGACTCCTGGTACCGGAAACCAGTGCTCTATCCCCTGAGCTACGGAGGCCCGCCCGCCGACTCGCGCCGGCAACAGGGCTGGGGGAGACCTTACAACCCCGCGCGGTCGGCCGCGAACCAGGTGGCGCGGGCCACGCCCGGCGTCCGCCCCCCGTAGCGGCGCGCGCGGCGGGGCCGGCCGCCGATACCCTGGGGCGGTGACCCCCGAGCAGCTCTCGACCTCCGTCCGCGACGCCCTGACCGGGCTCGTCGCCGACGGCGTCGTCCCCCTGGACCCCGCCGACGTCCCGACGAGCGTCACGGTGGAGCGACCCCGGCAGAAGGGCCACGGGGACTACGCGACGAACGTCGCGCTGCAGCTGGCGAAGAAGGCGGGCACCAACCCCCGTGCGCTGGCGACGCTGCTCGCCGAGCGCCTCGAGCAGGACCCGGGCGTCGCGGCGGTCGAGATCGCCGGCCCGGGCTTCCTCAACATCACCGTCGAGGCCGGGGCCCAGGCGGAGGTCGCCGCACGCATCGTGGCCGCGGGCGCGTCGTACGGGCACACCGAGACGCTGGCCGGCACCCGCTTCAACGTGGAGTTCATCTCCGCCAACCCCACGGGCCCGCTCCACCTGGGCCACACGCGCTGGGCGGTGCTGGGCGACGCGATCGCCCGCGTGCTCGAGGCCGCGGGCGCCGACGTCGTCCGCGAGTTCTACATCAACGACCGCGGCAACCAGATGAACGTCTTCGGCGCCTCGGTCGAGGCTGCGGCGCTGGGCCAGGAGCCGCCGGAGGACGGGTACCGCGGGGCCTACGTCAAGGACCTCGCGGCCCAGGTGCTGGCCGAGCACCCCGGCATCGTCGACCTGCCGCCCGCCGAGCGCCTGCCCGCTTTCCGCGAGGCGGCGTACGTGCTGCAGCTCGCCGAGCAGCAGGCGTCGCTGGAGGCCTTCAACACCCGCTTCGACGTCTGGTTCTCCGAGCGGTCCCTCTACGAGGACGCGGGCGGGCAGGACGCGGTCGCGAGCGGGCTGGCCAAGCTGAAGGACAAGGGGCACCTGTACGACGCGGACGGCGCGCTGTGGATGCGCACCACCGACTTCGGCGACGACAAGGACCGCGTGCTCGTGCGCAGCAACGGCGAGCTGACCTACTTCGCCTCCGACACGGCGTACTACGTGAACAAGCGCGAGCGCGGCTTCGACGTCTGCATCTACCTGCTGGGCGCCGACCACCACGGCTACGTGAAGCGCCTGCAGGCCATGTCGGCCTGCGCGGGCGACGACCCCGGGCGCAACCTCGAGGTGCTCATCGGCCAGCTGGTGAAGATCCTGCGCGGGGGCGAGGAGGTGCGCCTGTCCAAGCGCGCCGGCGACATCGTCACCCTCGACGAGCTGGCCGACGAGATCGGCGTCGACGCCCTGCGCTACTCGCTGGCGCGCTACCCGGCCGACTCCCCGCTGACCCTCGACATCGAGGAGATCACGCGGGCGACGAGCGACAACCCCGTCTTCTACGTGCAGTACGCCCACGCCCGGGTGTCCTCGATCCTGCGCAACGCCGCGGACCTCGGGCTCGGCCCGGCCACGGGCGAGGAGTTCGACGCCGGGCTGCTGGTGCACGAGAAGGAGGGCGAGCTGCTGCGTGCGCTCGCCGCCTTCCCGGGCGTCGTCGCGACGGCGGCCGAGCTGCGCGAGCCGCACCGCGTGGCCCGCTACCTCGAGGACACCGCCTCGACGTACCACAAGTTCAACGACGCCTGCCGCGTGCTGCCCCAGGGTGACGAGGAGCCCGGTGCCCTGCACCGCGCGCGCCTCACGCTCGTGGCCGCGACCCGCCAGGTGCTCGCCAACGGGCTCGACCTGCTGGGCGTCTCCGCCCCCGAGAGGATGTGACGTGGTCCGCGCGCACGAGGCCGGCTGGGCCCACGCCGAGGGAGCCCTCAAGGGCCCCGCGTGGCTCCGGGAGCCCGCCGACACCAACGCCCTGGTCCCGCACCTGTGGTCGACCGGCACGACGAAGGACGAGGCGGGCGTCCTGACGGTCGCCGGCGTCCCCGCGACGCAGCTGGCCGCCGAGCACGGCACGCCGGCGTACGTGCTGGACGAGGACGACTTCCGCGGTCGCGCGCGGGCGTTCCGCGACGGCTTCGCCGGGTGGGACGTCTACTACGCGGGCAAGGCGTTCCTCTGCACGGCCGTCGCCGGGTGGGTGGCGGAGGAGGGCCTGCACCTCGACGTCTGCTCCGAGGGCGAGCTCACCGTCGGGCTGCGGGCGGGGGTCGACCCGGCCCGCATGGGCTTCCACGGCAACAACAAGTCGGTGCGTGCCCTGCGCCGCGCGGTCGAGGCGGGCGTGGGCCGCGTCATCGTCGACTCGTTCCAGGAGGTCGAGCGGCTGGCGGCGGTGGCCGCCGAGGTCGGTCGCACCCAGCCCGTGATGATCCGGGTGACCGCGGGCGTCGAGGCCCACACGCACGAGTACATCGCGACCGCCCACGAGGACCAGAAGTTCGGCTTCTCCATCACCTCCGGCGACGCGCTGGAGGCGGTACGACGGGTGCTCGCCGCCCCGGGTCTCGAGCTGCGGGGCCTCCACAGCCACATCGGCAGCCAGATCTTCGACTCGGCCGGCTTCGAGGTCGCCGCCCGCCGCGTGCTGGCGCTGCACGCGCGGGTGGCGGACGAGCTGGGCACGACGATGCCCGAGATGGACCTCGGCGGCGGGTTCGGCATCGCCTACACCACCCAGGACGACCCCTCGACGCCCGACGTGCTGGCCCGCGAGATGCGCGCCATCGTCGAGCACGAGTGCCGCGGGCTCGGCATCGAGGTCCCGCACCTGTCGATCGAGCCGGGCCGCGCGATCGTCGGGCCCTCGACGTTCACGCTCTACGAGGTCGGCACCGTCAAGGAGGTCGCGCTCGACGGCGGGGCGCGCCGCACCTACGTCTCGGTCGACGGGGGCATGAGCGACAACATCCGCACGGCGCTGTACGACGCGGACTACTCCTGCACCCTGGCCTCGCGCCGCTCCGAGGCGGAGCCCGTCCTCGCCCGGGTCGTCGGCCACCACTGCGAGGCGGGCGACATCGTGGTGAAGGACGAGTTCCTGCCGGCCGACGTCGGGCCCGGCGACCTCGTCGCGGTGCCCGGCACCGGGGCCTACTGCCGCTCGATGGCGTCGAACTACAACCACGCGCTGCGCCCGCCGGTCGTCGCGGTCAAGGACGGGGCCTCCCGCGTCGTCGTGCGCCGCGAGACCGTCGACGACCTCCTCGCCACCGACGTCGGGGACCCGCGATGACCCGCACGATGCCCCCCACGCGGACGCTCCGGGCTACCGTGCCCCCGCGCCCGTCCCAGAGAGGTTGATGACGATGCAGTCCCCTGACGCCCTGCGCGTGGCGGTGCTCGGCTGTGGGTCCGTCGGGTCCCAGGTCGTGCGCCTGCTGCTCGAGCAGTTCGACGACCTCGCGGCCCGTGTCGGCGCGCCGCTCGAGCTCGCCGGGGTGGCCGTGCGCCGGCTCGAGGCCCCGCGCGAGGTCGACGTGCCCGCCGACCTGCTCACCACGGACGCGCAGGCGCTCGTGACCAGCGGCGTCGACCTCGTCGTCGAGGTCATCGGCGGCATCGAGCCCGCCCGATCGCTCATCCTCGCCGCGCTCGGCGCCGGCGCGTCGGTCGTGACGGCCAACAAGGCGCTGCTGGCCGAGGACGGGGCGCACCTCTTCGAGGCGGCCGCGCAGGCCGGTCGCGACCTCTACTACGAGGCCGCCGTCGCGGGCGCGATCCCGATCATCCGGCCCCTGCGCGAGTCGCTGGCCGGCGACACGGTCACCCGGGTCATCGGCATCGTCAACGGCACGACGAACTACATCCTCGACAAGATGGACAGCTCGGGCGCCGGGTTCGCCGACGCGCTCGGCGAGGCCCAGGAGCTGGGGTACGCCGAGGCCGACCCCACCGCCGACGTCGAGGGCTTCGACGCCGCCGCCAAGGCCGCGATCCTGGCCTCGCTGGCGTTCCACACCCGGGTGACCGCGGCCGACGTGCACCGCGAGGGCATCAGCGACGTGACCGCCGCCGACGTGCGCTCGGCCGCCGACATGGGGGCGGTCGTCAAGCTGCTCGCGATCTGCGAGCTCCGCGACACCGACGAGGGCCAGGCCGTCTCGGCCCGGGTGCACCCGGCGATGATCCCGCGCAGCCACCCGCTGGCGTCGGTGCGCGAGGCCTACAACGCGGTGTTCGTCGAGTCCGAGGCCGCCGGGCGGCTCATGTTCTACGGCCCCGGCGCCGGTGGTGCGCCGACGGCGTCCGCCGTGCTGGGCGACCTGGTGACGGTGGCCCGCAACCTGCGCGCGGGTACCCGCGGCGCGGGGGAGTCGGCGTACACCGCCCGACCCGTGCTGCCGATGGGGGAGACGCTCACGCGCTACCACGTGGCGATCGACGTGCAGGACCGCGCGGGCGTGCTCGCCCTCGTGGCCACCGCGTTCGCGGAGCACGGCGTGTCGATCCAGACGGTGCGCCAGGAGGGCCGCGGCGACGACGCGCAGCTGGTCGTGGTGTCGCACCGCGCCACGGACGCGCAGCTGGCGGCGACGGTCGCCCACCTGCAGGAGATGGACATCGTGCGCGAGGTCACCTCGGTGATGCGCGTGGAGGGAGAGACCGCATGACCCAGGCCCAGTCCGCCCCGACCGTCGACGCCGCGACGGCCGCCGCGGCCGCTGCGACGTCCACGCCCGGCGGCCGTCCCCAGTGGCGGGGCGTCATCGAGGAGTACCGCGACCTGCTGGCCATCCCCGCCGGGGTCGAGGCGGTCACGCTCCGCGAGGGCGGCACCCCGCTCGTGCACTCGGACTGGCTCTCCGGCCTCACCGGGGGACAGGTCTGGCTCAAGGTCGAGGGCGACAACCCCACGGGCTCCTTCAAGGACCGGGGGATGACGGCCGCCATCTCCGTGGCCAAGCACGAGGGTGCCGAGGCCGTGGTCTGCGCCTCGACCGGCAACACGTCGGCGTCGATGGCGGCGTACGCCGCGAAGTCGGGCCTCACCCCGCTCGTGCTGGTGCCCGAGGGCAAGATCGCCGCGGGCAAGATGGCCCAGGCGATCATGCACGGCGCGCAGGTGCTCATGGTGCGCGGCAACTTCGACGACTGCCTGACGCTGGCGCGGCAGCTCGCCGACTCCTACCCGGTCGCGCTCGTCAACTCGGTCAACCCGGTGCGCCTCGAGGGTCAGAAGACCGGCGCGTTCGAGATCGTCGACTTCCTCGGCGACGCCCCCGACGTGCACGTACTGCCCGTGGGCAACGCCGGCAACATCTCGGCGTACTGGCTCGGCTACTCGCAGTACGTCGAGATCGGCCGCGCCACGCGCCGTCCCGTCATGCGCGGCTTCCAGGCCGCCGGCGCCGCGCCCCTCGTGCACGGCGCCCCGGTGCCGGACCCGGAGACGAAGGCCACCGCGATCCGCATCGGCAACCCCGCCTCGTGGAAGCTCGCGACGACCGCGGCCGAGGAGTCGGGCGGCCGCTTCCGTGCCGTCACCGACGAGCAGATCCTCGCCGCGCAGCGCGAGCTGGCCCGCCACGACGGCGTCTTCGTCGAGCCGGCGTCCGCGACGGGTGTCGCCGGCCTGCTGTCCGACCTCGCCGCGGGGGAGTCGTACGCCGGCCTCACCGTCGCCGTCACGGTCACGGGCCACGGGCTCAAGGACACCGTGACCGCGCTCGAGGGCCTCGGCGACGTGGTCGACTCGGTGGTGGACGCCGACGTGCGCGACGTCGCGCGCGCCGCCGGTCTCTGAGGTGGGGACGACCCACGACGACGGCGCCGCCGTCGAGCTGGTCCGCGGGACCGTCACCGTCTCGGTGCCGGCGACCTCGGCCAACCTGGGACCGGGCTACGACACCCTCGGGCTCGCCCTGTCGCTGCGCGACGAGCTGACGGGGGAGGCTGTGCCCGCCGGTGCGGGCGGCGACGCCCCGGGCGTGGAGGTCGTGGTCGAGGGCGAGGGCGCCGGCTCGGTGCCGCTCGACGAGACCCACCTCGTGGTCCGCGCGATGCGCACGGCCTTCGACGCGATGGGCGTCCCGCAGCCGACGCTGCGGCTGCACTGCGTCAACCGGCTCCCGCACAGCCGCGGGCTCGGCTCCTCCTCGGCCGCCATCGTCGGCGGCCTGGCGCTGGCGCGCGCCCTCGTGGTGGACGGTACGGCGCGCCTCGACGACGCCGCGGTGTTCGCGCTGGCCGGCCGCATGGAGGGCCACCCCGACAACGTCGCGCCGGCCACGTTCGGCGGCTTCATCGTCTCCGGCGCCGAGGACGACGGGTTCTTCGCCGTCCCGGCCGCCGTCGACCCCGCGTTGAGCGCGGTCGCGTTCGTCCCGCCGACGCCCGTGGCCACCGAGGTGGCGCGGGGGCTGCTGCCCGCGCACGTGCCCCACGCGGACGCCGCGGCGAACGCGGCGCGCGCGGCGCTGCTGGTCGTCGCGATGGGCGGGCGCCCCGAGCTGCTGCACGCGGCGACCCGCGACTGGCTCCACCAGGACTACCGCGCGGCGGCGATGCCCGGGAGCGCCGCGCTGGTCCGCGCGCTGCGCGCCGACGGCGTGCCGGCCGTGATCTCCGGCGCCGGGCCGACCGTGCTCGCGCTGGTCGCGGACGCCGCCGCCGCGGCCCCGCTGGGGGCGGCGGCCCTGCTGGAGCGCTGCCCGGCGGGCTGGCAGGCCCACCACCTCGCCGTCGACACGGACGGCGTGATGGTACGGTGACGATTGCGTCAACGATCGGTCGTCCGCGACCACTCGGCGCGGCACCCCCGGGCACGACCACGGGTGGTGCACCCTCTTCCTCGTCCCAGACGCGGATCTCCTCTGCCACGAGCCCCTCCGGCGCTCTCGGTGAGCCTGATGCGCGGCGAGGAGGACCATGACCAAGTGCTGGTGGCGCGTCGCGCCCTCCCGGCAGTGATACGTGGGAAGGACCTCACGTGACGGAAACCATCGAATCCGCCGCCGACCAGGCACCGAAGAAGCGCGGCGGACTCAACTCCCTGCTCCTCGCCGACCTCAAGTCGATGGCGTCGGGCCTGGGGATCTCCTCGGGCGGGATGAAGAAGGCCCAGCTCGTCGAGGCCATCAAGGCCGCCCAGTCGGGTGGCCCGTCCGGCGGCGCCCAGGGTGGCGCGCCGGCACGCTCGCGTCGTACGACGTCCGCGGCCCCCTCGGGCGAGGCCGCGTCGACCGGTACGACGGACGCCCCCGCCGCTTCCGCCGCCCCCGCTGCCGCGGCCCCCGAGGGCGAGGCGCGGCGCGAGCCCCGCCGCCGCCAGCGGGCCAAGGGCGACGGCCAGGACGCCGGCGAGCAGGGCAACCAGCAGAACGGCCAGCAGGCACCCGCCGGCGAGCAGTCCGGCCAGGAGGGCCGCGCCGAGCGCCGCGACGACCGCAAGCAGGACCGCGGCGACCAGGGTGGTCAGCAGGACCGCAAGCAGGACCGCGGCGACCAGGGTGGTCAGCAGGGTGGTCAGCAGGGTGGTCAGCAGGGTGGTCAGCAGGGCGGCAACCAGAACCGTCAGGACCGCCAGGACCGCCAGGACCGGCAGCAGCGCAACCAGGACCGCAACCAGAACCAGGGCGGCAACCAGGGCGGCAACCAGGGCGGCAACCAGGACCGCCAGGACCGCAACCAGGGCGGCGGCAACCAGAACCAGGGTGGCGGCAACCAGGGCGGCCCGAGCTCGAACCGCGACGACGAGGGTGGCCGGCGCAGCCGTCGTCGCCGGGGTCGCGACCGCAACGAGCGCCCCGAGCGCGGCGGCAGCCAGGGCGGTCGCGGCAACAGCCGCGAGCCCGACACCACGATCCTCGAGGACGACGTCCTCGTGCCCGCCGCGGGCATCCTCGACGTGCTCGACAGCTACGCGTTCGTGCGGACCAGCGGCTACCTGCCGGGTCCCGACGACGTCTACCTGTCGCTGTCGATGGTCCGCAAGATGGGCCTGCGCCGCGGTGACGCGATCGTCGGCCAGGTGCGCCAGCCCCGCGAGGGCGAGCGCAAGGAGAAGTTCAACCCGATGGTCCGGGTGGACCAGGTCAACGGCGCGGACCCGGAGCAGGCGAAGAACCGCCCCGAGTTCCAGAAGCTGACCCCGCTCTACGCCTCCGAGCGCCTGCGCCTCGAGACCGAGCAGTCGAACCTCATCGGTCGCGTCATCGACATCGCGGCGCCGATCGGCAAGGGCCAGCGCGGCCTCATCGTCTCCCCGGCGAAGGCCGGCAAGACGATGGTGATGCAGTCCATCGCCAACTCGATCACGGTCAACAACCCCGAGTGCCACCTCATGGTCGTGCTGGTCGACGAGCGCCCGGAGGAGGTCACCGACTTCGAGCGCTCGGTGAAGGGCGAGGTCATCTCCTCGACCTTCGACCGCCCCGCGAGCGACCACACGATCGTCGCGGAGCTCGCCATCGAGCGCGCCAAGCGCCTCGTGGAGCTCGGTCTCGACGTCGTCGTCCTGCTCGACGGCATCACACGTCTCGGGCGTGCGTACAACCTGGCCGCCCCGGCCAGCGGTCGCATCCTGTCCGGTGGTGTCGACTCGGCGGCGCTCTACCCGCCGAAGCGGTTCTTCGGCGCGGCCCGCAACATCGAGAACGGCGGCTCGCTCACGATCCTCGCCACGGCCCTCATCGAGTCCGGCTCGAAGATGGACGAGGTGATCTTCGAGGAGTTCAAGGGCACCGGCAACATGGAGATCCGCCTGCGCCGCGACTTCGCGGACAAGCGGCTCTTCCCGGCCATCGACGCCGTCCAGTCGGGCACGCGTCGCGAGGAGCTCCTCATGGGCAAGGAGGAGATGGCCATCATCTGGAAGCTCCGCCGTGTCCTGTCGGGCCTCGACGGCCAGCAGGCCCTCGAGCTGCTGCTGGAGCGCCTCAAGAAGTCCCAGAGCAACATCGAGTTCCTCATGCAGGTGCAGAAGACGATGCCCGGGGCGGGCCAGGACAACGGCCACTGAGCCACCACCGCCGGGGGAATGCCGCGATTCGTCACGACGTTCCCCCGGTGGCACAATTCGTGCGCTGGTCCCGGTTCACGTGCCCCCACCAGGGGGTCGGCACGACCCGGCGGCCGAGGAGAGGACACATCATGCAGAAGGACATCCACCCCGACTACGTCGTGACCGAGGTGACCTGCACCTGCGGGGCCCAGTTCACGACCCGCAGCACGGCGAAGAGCGGCTCGCTGCACGCCGACGTCTGCTCGCAGTGCCACCCGTTCTACACCGGCAAGCAGAAGATCCTCGACACCGGCGGCCGCGTGGCCCGCTTCGAGGCGCGCTACGCGAAGGCTGCTGCCGCCAAGAAGAAGTAACGCCGTCCCAGCGCCGGCCCCGCCCGCCCGACCTCCACGTCGGGCGGGTCCGGGGCCGGCGTTGCGTCATTTCGGCGCCGTCCGTCGCGCCGCCGAGCCCGCGCCAGCCACCCGAGGAGTCCGCAGTGTTCGAAGCCGTCGAGGCGTTCGCCGCCGAGCACGCCGCGCTCGAGGAGCGGCTGGCCGACCCCGCGCTCCACGCCGACGCCCGGGCCGCCAAGCAGGTCAACCAGCGGTACGCCGTGGTCAGCGCCATCGTGCGCACCTGGCGGGAGTGGCAGCGCCTCGGCGACGACGCCGGTGCCGCGCGCGAGCTCGCCGCCGACGACCCGGCCTTCGCCGAGGAGGCCGAGGCGCTCGAGACCCGCCGCGCCGAGACCGCCGAGCGCCTGCGTCGCCTGCTCGTCCCGCGCGAGGAGACCGACGACAAGGACGCCCTGCTGGAGGTCAAGTCGGGGGAGGGCGGCGAGGAGTCCGCGCTCTTCGCCGGCGACCTCCTGCGGATGTACACGCGCTTCGCCGAGCAGCGCGGCTGGACGACCGAGGTGCTCGACGCCACCCCGTCGGACCTCGGCGGCTACAAGTCGGTGACGGTCGCCGTGAAGGCCAAGGGCACGCCCGAGCCGGGCACCGCGCCGTACGCGCTGCTGAAGTACGAGGCCGGCGTCCACCGCGTGCAACGCGTGCCCGTCACCGAGTCGCAGGGCCGCGTCCACACGAGCGCCGCCGGCGTGCTCGTGCTGCCCGAGGCCGAGCAGGTCGACGTCTCGGTCGACGAGAACGACCTGCGCATCGACGTCTTCCGCAGCTCCGGCCCCGGCGGGCAGAGCGTCAACACGACCGACTCCGCGGTGCGCATCACCCACCTGCCGAGCGGCATCGTGGTGAGCTGCCAGAACGAGAAGTCGCAGCTGCAGAACAAGGAGCAGGCGCTGCGCATCCTGCGCGCCCGCCTGCTGGCGGCGGCGCAGGAGACGGCCGCCGCCGAGGCGAGCGACGCCCGCCGCTCGCAGGTCCGCACGGTCGACCGCTCCGAGCGCATCCGCACCTACAACTTCCCGGAGAACCGCATCTCCGACCACCGCACGGGCTACAAGGCCCACAACCTCGACGCCGTGCTCGACGGCGACCTGGGCCCGGTCGTCACCTCGGCGGTCGAGGCCGACCTCGAGGCCCGTCTCGCCGCCGTGGAGGCCGGGTGAGCACGCCCGAGGGGCACGACGTGCGCGCGCTGCGCCGTACCTCCGTCGAGCGGCTCGCCGCGGCCGGCGTCGCCAGCCCGGCCCGGGACGCCGACGAGCTCGTCGCCCACGTCGTGGGCGTCCCGCTGGGCCGCGTGCCCCTCCTCGACAGCGTCACGGCAGCGGAGCGCGAGCGCGTCGAGGAGCTGGTGTCGCGCCGCGCCGCCCGTGAGCCGCTGCAGCACCTCACGGGCACGGCCGCGTTCCGGTACGTCGAGCTCGCCGTCGGCCCCGGCGTCTTCGTGCCGCGCCCCGAGACCGAGCTGCTCGCGGGCTGGGCCGTCGACCGCGTCCGCGAGCGGTCCCGGCAGGTCGCGACGGGGGAGCGGCCCGTGGTCGTCGACCTGTGCACCGGGTCCGGCGCGATCGCGCGGGCGCTCGCGGACGAGGTCCCCGAGGCCGCCGTCCACGCCGTCGAGCTCGACCCGGGCGCCCTGGCCTGGGCGGAGCGCAACCTCGCCGGCACCGGTGTGGACCTGCGCGCCGGGGACATGGCCGAGGCGTTCGACGACCTGGCCGGCGCCGTGGACGTCGTGGTGTGCAACCCGCCGTACATCCCGCTCGAGGCGTGGGAGTCCGTGGCTGCCGAGGCGCGCGACCACGACCCGCACCTGGCGCTCTTCTCCGGCGACGACGGTCTGGAGGCCATCCGGGTGCTGGAGCGCCGCGCCGCGCTGCTCCTGCGGCCCGGCGGCTGGTTGGGCTTCGAGCACGCCGACGTCCAGGGCGCCTCGGCGCCGCAGGTGCTCGCCCGGGCGGGACGCTGGAGCGAGGTGCAGGACCACCCGGACCTGGCAGGTCGTGCGCGCTTCACGACGGGACGGCTGGCACGATGACCCCCGTGGACGACGCGGAGCAGCAGCACCAGCCCCAGGAGCCCGAGCACACGTCGGGGGAGCAGGCTCCCCCCGCACCGCCCAGCCTCGAGAAGACCTCGTCGCGCGTGCGTGCGACCGGCACCGAGGACGAGCGGGAGGCGGCCCTCGAGGCCGCCACCCTCGCGGTGCGGCAGGGCTCGCTCGTCGTGCTGCCCACCGACACGGTGTACGGCGTCGGTGCCGACGCGTTCGACCCCGACGCGGTCGGGCGCCTGCTGGCGGCGAAGGGCCGGGGCCGCGAGATGCCGCCACCGGTGCTCATCAGCGCCGCGGTGACGGCCGACGCGCTGGCGCGCTCGATCCCCGGCTGGGCCCGCGCCCTCATGGACGCCTTCTGGCCCGGGCCGCTGACCCTGGTCCTCCCGGCGCAGACGTCGCTGCAGTGGGACCTCGGTGACACCCGCGGCACCGTCGCCCTGCGCATGCCCGACCACGACGTCGCCCGCGAGCTGCTCGAGCGCACCGGCCCGCTGGCCGTCAGCTCCGCGAACCTGACCGGTCGCCCGGCGGCGCTCACCGCCGCCGAGGCCGACGGCATGCTGGGCGCGTCGGTCGAGGTGGTGCTCGACGCCGGACGCTCCCCGCGCGGCGAGGCGAGCACGATCGTGGACGCGACGGGCGACCAGGGGCGGGTCCTCCGCGTCGGCGCCCTCTCGCTGGAGCAGCTCAACACCGTGCTCGAGCCGCAGGGCGCGACCCTGGTCGACCAGGGCTGAGGACCGCCCGGCATGCGCGAGTACCTCCTCGTCTTCCTCGTCGCCGCCACCGTCAGCTACCTGCTGACGGTCGTGGCGCGCGAGGTCGCGGTGCGGGTGGGCGCGGTCGCCCGCGTGCGCGACCGCGACGTGCACGCCGAGCCGATCCCGTACTTCGGCGGTGTGGCCATGCTGGGCGGCATCGTGGCGGCGTACTTCGTCGCGCGGCAGCTGCCGTTCCTGTCCTTCCGCGGCTCCGACGAGATGTTCCGCGACGCGGGCGTGGTGGTGATCGCGGGTGCCGCGATCTGCCTGCTCGGGGTCTTCGACGACATCTTCGAGATCGACCCCCTCATGAAGTTCGGCGGTCAGGTGCTCGTCGCCGGCTTCCTCGTGGTGCAGAACGTCCAGTTCTTCTTCTTCCAGGTGCCCGGCGGCGCCGTCGTCGCCATCGACCCGCTGCAGGGCGCGACCCTGACCGTCCTGGTCGTGGTGGTGACGGTCAACGCGGTGAACTTCGTCGACGGCCTCGACGGCCTCGCGGCCGGCATCGTGGGCATCGGCGCCCTGGCCTTCTTCGTCTTCTGCTACCAGCTCACCAACATCAACGACGAGACCCTCGCGACCACCGGCGCGCTGCTGAGCGCGATGCTCGCGGGCGCCTGCGTCGGCTTCCTGGGCCACAACCACCACCCGGCGCGGCTGTTCATGGGGGACAGCGGCTCGATGCTGCTCGGGCTCATGCTCGCGGCGAGCGCGATCACTCTCACCGGCCAGTTCCCGGCCACCCAGCTCTCCTCGGGGGGCGACGGCGGCTCGGCCAGCCTGCTGCCGACGCTGCTGCCGGTGCTGCTGCCGGTCTCGATCCTCATCGTCCCGCTGACGGACCTCGCGCTGGCGGTCGTGCGGCGCACCAGCCGGGGCACGTCGCCGTTCGCGGCGGACAAGGAGCACCTCCACCACCGCCTGCTCGTCTTCGGCCACTCCCACGGGCGCGCCGTCGTCATCATGTGGCTCTGGGCGGCGCTCGTCGGCTTCGGCACCGTCGTGCTGAGCCTCTACTCCCGTCCCATCGTCGCCGTCGTGGTGGCGGCCATGGCGGTGGTCACCGTGTGCCTCACCTTCCTCGTGCGCAAGACCGCCGAGGAAGAGGGGGAGCGGCTCGAGGACGCCGTCTGAGGACGGCGACGACGCCCTCTACTACTCAGCGTCGGAGACTCGTGATAGTTTTCACGAGCGGTCGATCGGCCGCGTCAGCACTGCAGATCCGCCTCCCACAGAACGGCCGCCGACCATGACGACCGCGTCCCGCAGCTCTGCCCAGGACACCCCCTGGGCGACGCGCGCGGTGCTCCGCACGGCAGGCCCCGTGGCCGGCCTCGCGGTCCTGCTGGCCGTCGTGGGCGGGCTCGTGCAGGGCGCGGACGCCGCGCTCGGCGCCCTCGTCGGGGGAGCGCTGCTCCTCGTCGTGCTGACGACCAGCACCGCGATCGTCGCCGTCCTCTCCAGCTGGGTGAGCGGCTCGCTGATGCTCC
This sequence comes from Nocardioides sp. ChNu-99, assembly GCF_029493445.1. Taxonomy (NCBI): domain Bacteria; kingdom Bacillati; phylum Actinomycetota; class Actinomycetes; order Propionibacteriales; family Nocardioidaceae; genus Nocardioides; species Nocardioides sp. ChNu-99. Next base: position 66,121 of record NZ_JAHWBL010000008.1, read on the forward strand.
TCGCGATGCTCACCTACACGTTGAACGTCCTCCTCGTGCTGGTCGCGCTCGCGGCCCTCGCGGCGTCGGGTGCCACCGACGGTCCGCTGAGCGCACGGTGGCTCGGGGGAGCGGTCGTGCTGGGCGCCGTGGCGTGGAGCGTCGTCCAGGTCGTCGTGACCACGCGCCTGCGCGTGCCGCTCTACGACCTGCCCGAGCGCTCCGCCGTACCCACCCCCGCACCCACCTCCGTTCCCACCTCCGTTCCCGCGGAGAGGCCAGGTGCGTGATGGGCGCGACAGCCTGCTATCGTCCCGATCGCGATGACAACGCAGGAGCCTTCCTCCGACGACCGCAAGACGACCCCCGACGGGCCGACGGCCGATCCCTGGCGCTCGTTCAGCTACATCGTCTCGGGCGTGCTGGCGTACGGGCTGCTCGGCTGGCTCGCGGACCGGTGGTTGGGCACGACCTTCCTCGTTGCGATCGGCATCCTGGTGGGCGCGGGCCTGGGCATCTACATGACCTTCGCGCGGTACAACCGGGCGTCCCCCAGCAAGCCCCCCAGCACACCCCCGACCTGATCGCGGGCGGACCGGCAGGCTCCGCCCCGATCGCCGCAGACCTGACGGCCGACCTGAAGAAGGAGCACTCGCGTTGAGCGCAGTCGTTCTCGCAGCCTCCGGTGACGAGTTCACCCCGCCGGGCCCCGCCGACTTCGACCTCCCGCCCATCGGCGGGGGATCGTCGTTCGAGTTCCTCGGCCAGGAGATGACGCTCGGCGTCACCAAGCCGATGCTGCAGATCGTGATCTTCGCCGGTCTGGTGTTCGCCTTCCTCTACCTGGCGTCGCGCAAGCGGGCCATGGTGCCGGGCAAGCTCCAGTACGTCGGCGAGAGCGCCTACGGGTTCGTCCGGAACTCCCTGGGCCGCGACATCATCGGCAGCCACGACTTCCAGCGGTTCACGCCGTACCTGGTGTCGCTGTTCTTCCTGGTCCTGTTCAACAACTGGGCTGCGTCGATCCCGTTCGTGCAGTTCCCGACGTTCTCCCGCGCCGGCCTGGTCTACGGCCTCGCTGCGGTGAGCTGGATCGTCTACAACTACGTGGGCATCCGGAAGCACGGCTTCCTCGGCTACCTCAAGCTGCAGGTGCTCCCGAGCGGCGTGACGGGGCCCATCCTCATCCTCATCGTGCCGCTGGAGTTCTTCTCGAACCTCATCGTCCGCCCGGTGACGCTGGCGCTGCGACTCCTGTGCAACATGTTCGCGGGCCACCTCCTCCTCATCCTGTTCGCGCTGGGCGGCGAGTACCTGCTGCTGCACGGTGCGGGTCTCGTGAAGCCCGTGGGCATCCTCGCGTGGGTCCTGTTCGCGGCCGTGTTCTTCCTCGAGCTGCTGATCCAGTTCCTGCAGGCCTACGTCTTCACGCTGCTCACCGCCATGTACATCGCCGGCGCCCTCGCCGACGAGCACTGATCTTCCCGCCCACCCCTCGTTCTCCGCACTCATCGCGGAGAAACCAACCGAAAGGAAATCGCCGTGGACGGCTCCCTCAACATGATCGGTTACGGCCTGGCTGCCATCGGGCCCGGTGTCGGCATCGGTCTGATCTTCGCCGCCTACATCAACGGTGTGGCGCGCCAGCCGGAGGCGCAGGGTCGTCTCCAGACCATCGCGATCCTCGGCTTCGCCCTCGCCGAGGCCCTCGCCATCATCGGTATCGCGCTCGCGTTCGTCCTCTGACGTAACCGCTCGGCATCTTCGACGAAGGACAACTGCCCATGAAGTCCAGCAACCTCGCGGCTGGTGAGGAGCTCAACCCCCTCATCCCGCACCCGATCGAGATCGTTCTCGGTCTGGTGGTGTTCGGCCTGCTCTTCCTGCTCGTCAAGAAGTTCGTCGTCCCGAACTTCGAGGAGACGTTCGCGGCCCGCACGAAGGCCATCGAGGGTGGTCTCCAGGCAGCCGAGTCGAAGCAGGCCGAGGCCGACGCCAAGCTCGCCGAGCTCGAGCAGCAGCTCGCGGACGCCCGCCACGAGGCGGCACGCATCCGTGAGGAGGCGCGCGAGCAGGGCGCGGCCATCGTCTCGGAGATGAGGGAGCAGGCCCAGGCCGAGTCCTCCCGCATCGTCGAGGCCGGCAAGGCCCAGATCGAGGCGGAGCGTCAGCAGGCGGTCACGTCGCTGCGTGCCGAGGTCGGCACCCTGGCGACCGGCCTGGCCGGTCGCATCGTGGGGGAGAGCCTGGAGGACGAGGCCCGCCAGAGCCGCGTCGTCGAGCGCTTCCTCGCCGACCTCGAGTCCGCGGGCGGAGCCCGCTGATGGCGGAGTTCCGTGGCGCTTCGGCCGACGCACTCGCAGCGCTGGCCGACGAGCTGCGGGGCGTCGCCGACGCCGACCAGGCGCGGGTGGGCGACGACCTCTTCGCGGTCGCCGGCATCCTCCGCGGCGAGCCCGGCCTGCGCCGGGTCGCCACGGACGTGTCGGTGGACACGAGCGCCAAGCAGGGTCTGCTCCGGCAGATCCTCACGGGCAAGGTCGCCGACGCCTCCCTGGCGATCGTCTCCTCCGCCGTGTCCCGGCGCTGGACGGGCGGTCGCGACCTCGCCGACGCCCTGGAGCGTCTCGGTGAGATCGCGGTCGTGCGCTCCGCCGGCCCGGACTCGGTGCGCCTGGAGAACGAGCTGTTCGGGTTCGCCCAGGTCGTGTCGGGCGAGCCCGCCCTGCGCGACGCCCTGTCCGACCCGGCGCGCTCGGCCGACGACAAGGCCCGCCTGCTCGACGAGCTCCTCGGCGGCCGTGCCCTGCCCGCGACGGCCACCCTGGTCAAGCAGGCGCTGGCCGGCACCTACCGCACCGTCGGCGTCGCCCTGGCGACGTACGGGCGGGTCGCGGCCGACGTGAACGGCGAGCGGGTGGCGACGGTCACCGTCGCGACGCCGCTCTCGGACACCGACCGCAATCGCCTGGCCGACACCCTGGCGCGCCAGTACGCGCGTCCGGTGCACCTCAACGTCGTGGTCGACCCGTCGGTGGTCGGTGGTGTGCTCGTCGAGATCGGCGACGACATCATCGACGGCACCGTGGCGGGCCGTCTCGACACCGCACGCCGCCGCCTCGCCGGCTGACCCCCGGCACCGACCCCCAGCCGCACCCGTGCCCTCCACCCACCGGGCCCGCGAACAGAAGGAAGAGTGATGACGGAGCTTTCGATCCGTCCGGACGAGATCCGCGACGCGCTCCAGCGTTTCGTGTCGGACTACCAGCCCGAGACCACCGCCCGTGAGGAGGTGGGCCTCGTCGCCGAGGCCGGCGACGGCATCGCCCGTGTCTCCGGCCTGCCGTCGGCGATGGCGAACGAGCTGCTCGAGTTCGAGGACGGCACCCTGGGTCTCGCCCTCAACCTCGACGCACGCGAGATCGGTGTCGTCGTCCTCGGTGACTTCGACAAGATCGAGGAGGGGCAGACGGTCAAGCGCACCGGCGAGGTCCTCTCGGTCCCCGTCGGCGACGGCTACCTCGGTCGCGTCGTCGACCCGCTGGGCAAGCCCATCGACGGGCTCGGCGAGCTCGCCACGTCCGGCCGCCGCGCGCTGGAGCTGCAGGCTCCCACCGTGGTGCAGCGCAAGTCGGTGCACGAGCCGCTCGCGACCGGCATCAAGGCCATCGACGCCATGACGCCGATCGGCCGCGGCCAGCGCCAGCTGATCATCGGCGACCGCGCGACGGGCAAGACGACGATCGCGATCGACACGATCATCAACCAGAAGCAGAACTGGGAGACCGGGGACCCGAGCAAGCAGGTCCGCTGCATCTACGTCGCCATCGGCCAGAAGGGCTCCACCATCGCCTCGGTGCGCGGTGCCCTCGAGGAGGCCGGCGCGCTGGAGTACACGACGATCGTCGCCGCCCCGGCGTCGGACTCGGCCGGCTTCAAGTACCTGGCCCCCTACACCGGCTCGGCCATCGGCCAGCACTGGATGTACGAGGGCAAGCACGTCCTCATCGTGTTCGACGACCTGACCAAGCAGGCCGAGGCCTACCGCGCCGTGTCGCTGCTGCTGCGTCGTCCGCCGGGCCGCGAGGCGTACCCCGGTGACGTGTTCTACCTGCACAGCCGGCTCCTCGAGCGCTGCGCGAAGCTGAGCGACGAGCTGGGCGCGGGCTCGATGACGGGTCTGCCGATCATCGAGACCAAGGCCAACGACGTCTCGGCGTTCATCCCGACCAACGTCATCTCGATCACCGACGGCCAGATCTTCCTGCAGTCGGACCTGTTCGCGGCCAACCAGCGCCCGGCGATCGACGTCGGCGTCTCGGTGTCCCGCGTCGGCGGCGCGGCGATGACGAAGGCGATGAAGGCCGTCACCGGCTCGCTCAAGGTCGACCTGGCGCAGTTCCGCGCCATGGAGGCGTTCGCGATGTTCGCCTCCGACCTCGACGCCGCCTCGCGCCAGCAGCTCGACCGCGGTCAGCGCCTCATGGCGCTGCTCAAGCAGCGGCAGTACTCGCCGTACCCGGTGGACGAGATGACCGTCTCGCTCTGGCTGGGTACGTCGGGCCGCCTCGACCGCGTGCCGACCGACGACGTGCTGCGCTTCGAGCAGGAGTTCCTGGACTACCTGCGTCGCTCGCACGACGGCGTGCTCGCCGGCATCCGCGAGAGCCTGAAGTTCGAGGACTCGACCGAGACGGCGCTCTCCGGTGCGTACGACGCGTTCCTCGACCAGTTCTCGACCTCGGACGGCAGCTCGCTCAAGGCCGGCAAGGAGCAGCACGAGGCCCTCGAGGACGACGCGCTCGAGCAGGAGCAGATCGTCAAGCAGAAGCGGGGCTGACGATGGCCGTATCGCTGCGTGAGTACCGCGCGCGGATCCGATCGACCGAGTCGATGAAGAAGATCACGCGCGCCATGGAGCTCATCGCTGCGTCTCGCATCATCAAGGCGCAGCAGCGGGCGCAGGCCGCCGCGCCGTACGCCCGTGAGCTCACCCGCGCGGTCTCGGCGGTGGCGACGTTCTCGAACGTCGACCACCCGCTGACGACCGAGCCGGAGAACTCGACCCGGGCCGCGGTCCTCATCGTCACGAGCGACCGCGGCCTGGCCGGGGCCTACTCGTCCAACGTGCTCAAGGAGGCCGAGCGCCTCATCGAGCGCCTCCGGGGCGAGGGCAAGCAGGTCGACGCGTACATCAGCGGCCGCAAGGGCGAGGCGTACTTCAAGTTCCGCCAGCGCCCGATCGTCCGGGCGTGGACCGGTTCGAGCGACCAGCCGTCGTACGACGACGCCCGGTCGATCGGCCAGGCGCTCATCACCGCGTTCCTCGCCGAGTCCGGCGAGACCGTGGACGACGTCCAGGGCGTCGACGAGGTGCACGTGGTCTTCACGCGCTTCAAGTCGATGCTCGTCCAGGAGCCGCAGGCCATCCGCCTGCTGCCGCTGGAGGTCGTCGAGGGCACGGAGGCGCCGGAGCAGGCCGACCTCCTCCCGCTCTACGAGTTCGAGCCGTCGGGCACCGAGGTGCTGGACGCGCTGCTGCCGAAGTACGTGCAGAGCCGGATCTTCTTCGCGCTCCTGCAGGCGGCGGCGTCCGAGCTCGCGGCCCGCCAGAAGGCGATGAAGTCGGCCACGGACAACGCGGACGAGCTCATCAAGAAGTACAAGCGGATCGCCAACCAGGCCCGCCAGGCCGGCATCACCCAGGAAATCAGCGAGATCGTCGGTGGCGTCAACGCGCTTGCCGACGCCCAAGCCGGGAGTGAGTGAACACAATGACCATCACTGTTGATGAGACCCAGGCTGGCGGGGCCACCGGTTCCGTCGGTCGCATCACCCGCGTCATCGGCCCGGTCGTGGACATCGAGTTCCCGACCGACGCGATGCCCGCGATCTACAACGCCCTCCAGGTCACCTTCGACCTGGGCGGCGAGTCGACCACGATCATCCTCGAGGTCGCGCAGCACATCGGCGACGGCATGGTCCGCGCCATCTCCATGAAGCCGACCGACGGCCTGGTCCGCGGCGCGCAGGTCACCGACACGGGTGAGTCCATCACCGTGCCGGTGGGCGACGTGACGCTCGGCAAGGTGTTCAACACGACCGGCGACTGCATGAACCTCGCGCCGGGCGAGACCCTCGAGGTCAACGAGCGCTGGGGCATCCACCGCAAGGCGCCCGCCTTCGACCAGCTCGAGTCGAAGACGCAGATGTTCGAGACCGGCATCAAGGTCATCGACCTGCTGACCCCGTACGTGACGGGCGGCAAGATCGGCCTGTTCGGCGGCGCCGGCGTGGGCAAGACCGTGCTCATCCAGGAGATGATCGCGCGTGTGGCCCGCAACCACGGTGGTGTGTCGGTGTTCGCCGGTGTCGGCGAGCGCACCCGTGAGGGCAACGACCTCATGGTCGAGATGGAGGAGGCCGGTGTCTTCGGCCAGACCGCCCTCGTCTTCGGCCAGATGGACGAGCCGCCGGGCACGCGCCTGCGCGTCGCGCTCTCCGCGCTGACGATGGCGGAGTACTTCCGCGACGTGCAGAAGCAGGACGTGCTGCTGTTCATCGACAACATCTTCCGGTTCACGCAGGCCGGCTCGGAGGTCTCCACGCTGCTCGGCCGCATGCCGTCCGCCGTGGGCTACCAGCCCAACCTGGCCGACGAGATGGGTCAGCTGCAGGAGCGGATCACCTCGACGCGTGGTCACTCGATCACCTCGATGCAGGCGATCTACGTGCCCGCCGACGACTACACCGACCCGGCGCCGGCCACGACGTTCGCCCACCTCGACGCCACGACGGAGCTCTCGCGCGACATCGCGTCGCTGGGCATCTACCCCGCCGTGGACCCGCTCACCTCGACGTCGCGGATCCTCGACCCGCAGTACATCGGCCGTGAGCACTACGAGTGCGCGATCCGTGTCAAGCAGATCCTCCAGCGCAACAAGGAGCTGCAGGACATCATCGCGATCCTCGGTGTCGACGAGCTCAGCGAGGAGGACAAGATCGTCGTCCACCGCGCGCGCCGCATCCAGCGCTTCCTGTCGCAGAACACCTACGTGGCCAAGCAGTTCACCGGCATCGAGGGCTCGACCGTGACCATCGCGGACACGATCGAGGCCTTCAACAAGATCGCCGAGGGCGAGTACGACCACGTGGCGGAGCAGGCGTTCTTCATGTGCGGTGGTCTCGACGACGTCGAGGCCAAGTGGGCCGACATCCAGAAGAACCTCTGACGATGGCCGGCACGCTGCACGTCGAGCTGGTCAGCGCGGACCGCGTGGTGTGGTCCGGCGAGGCCACCCGCGTCATCGCCCGCACGGTCGCGGGTGACGTGGGTGTCCTCCCGGGGCACGCGCCGCTGCTGTCCGTGCTCTTCCACGGAGTCGTCGACATCCAGTCCGCCGAGGGCGAGACCTGGATCGCGGCCGTGTCCGACGGGTTCCTGTCGGTCGCGGACAACCGGGTCTCGGTGCTCTCGGAGTACGCCGAGCTGTCGCACGAGATCGACGTCGAGAAGGCGCGCGCGGAGCTCGAGCGCGTCAAGGACGCGGGCGAGGACGACACGGAGGCGCGCGACGCGCTCCTCATCGCCGAGGCGCGGATCCGGGCCGTCGAGCACGCGTCCTGACCCGCGTCGTACCCCGCACCACCTGTACCACCGCTGCTGCCCGGCCCGCGCCCTCGAGGGTGCGGGCCGGGCAGTAGCATGCGGACACCGCACGGCCCGTCGGGTCGTCGCGGTTCCCCCACCCCCGAGGAGGACGCGCATGCCGTGGTGGCAGTGGCTGCTCGACGGCCTCGCCGTCCTCGTCGCGCTGCTGGTCCTCTACGGCATCGGTCTCGTCGTCCGCCGCCGGCTCCTGTCCCGCGGTGGCGGCACCTTCGAGCTGAGCGTGCGGCTGCGCACGCAGGACCCCGGCCACGGGTGGGTGCTCGGCCTGGGCCGCTACCAGGGCGGTCGCCTCGAGTGGTTCCGGATCTTCTCCCTCTCCCCGCGTCCCAAGCGCGTCTGGGGGCGCTCGGAGCTGCAGTACGTCGGTCGTCGCGCCCCCGTGGAGGGGGAGAGCTCGTCGCTCTACGCCGACCACGTGGTCGTCGAGTGCACGACGCCGCAGGGCCCCGTCGAGCTGGCCCTCGGCTCGGCCTCCCTCATGGGCCTGCAGGCCTGGCTCGAGGCCGCCCCGCCCGGCACCGCCGAGCACATCTGAGCCGGCCGTGACCGCCCGCGTCCGCATCACCTACTGCACCCGCTGCAACTGGCTCCTGCGCGCCAGCTGGTACGCCGGGGAGCTGCTGCAGACCTTCACCGACGAGCTCGACGAGGTCGCGCTCGCCCCGGCCACCGGGGGCGCGTTCCGGGTCGAGGTCGAGGTCGACGGCGTGCGCCACCAGGTGTGGGACCGCGCCGCCGACGGCGGGTTCCCCGAGATCACCGAGCTGAAGCGCCGGGTCCGCGACCTGGCCGCCCCGGAGCGCGGCCTGGGGCACGCCGACCGCGCCCGCGACGCCTGACGGGCCGCCCGCACCCCCACGGCCGGGGTGGAGCTCAGTCGCGCTCGCCCCCCGGCACCCAGAGCACGTCGCCGTTCTCGCGGTTCGCGTGCCGGGCCAGGATGAAGAGCAGGTCGGAGAGCCGGTTGAGATACTTGATCGCCTCGAGGTTCATCGTGTCGCCGTGCTGCTCGTGGGCCGCCCACGCGGCGCGCTCGGCCCGTCGTACGACGGTGCGCGCGACGTGCAGGTGCGCTGCTCCCGGCGTACCGCCGTTGAGGATGAAGGAGCGCAGCCTCGGCAGGTGCTCGTTGTAGGCGTCGCACCACGCCTCGAGGCGGTCGACGTAGTCGGGCTCGACCCGCAGCGGCGGGTACTCGGGGTCGGGGACGACCGGGGTGGAGAAGTCCGCGCCGACGTCGAAGAGGTCGTTCTGCACCCGGGTGAGGACGGCGACGACGTCGGGCTCGAGGTCGCCGACGGCCACCGCGACGCCGATGTGGGCGTTCGCCTCGTCGACGTCGGCGTAGGCCTCGAGCCGCCGGTCGGTCTTCGTCGTCTCGCTCATGTCGCCGAGCCGCGTCGTGCCGGCGTCGCCGGTGCGGGTGTAGATGCGCGTCAGGTTGACCATCCGTCCACCCTAGGGCTGACGGGGGCGACCTGCGGCGCGTGGAGGTCCACCGAAAGTCGGATGCGCGGTGCGGCGCGGTGCTGGCAGCGTGGTGCTCGCGGCCGCCGGGGGAGCGGCCCGGGGACGGGGGACGAGATGACGCGGGGGACCGAGCGCGCGCGGCCGGTGGAGATCGTGGGCGCCGGCCCTCGGCTGGAGCTGGTGGGCGACTTCGACGTGCGCAGCACCGGCCGGGTGCGCAGCGCCATCGACGAGGCGCTGGTGCACCACGACCGCGTGGTCGTGGACCTGGCCGGCGTGGACAACGTGGACCTGACCGCGCTGCGGGTGCTCGCGGCAGCGGGTCGACGCGCGGCGCGTGCGGGGCACCGCCTGGCGGTGGCGTCCCCGCAGCCCGGGGTCCGGCGCCTCATGCACCTGTCGCACCTGGCCCGCCTCATGGAGGTCGAGAGCGTCGCCAGCCCGGCCTGAGGGCGTGTCGGATGGACCACACATCGTGGTTACCTGTCAGTCACTTTCGTCATACTCTGCCCCCATGACCAACTCCCCGCAGAGCGCTGTCGACGCCGCCGCCGCTCCCACCCCCGCCGCTGTTCCCGAGCGCCCGGCGAAGGACCGGCCGTGGGTCATGCGGACGTACGCGGGGCACTCGACCGCGGAGGCGTCCAACGCGCTGTACCGCGGCAACCTCGAGAAGGGCCAGACCGGTCTGTCGGTGGCGTTCGACCTGCCGACGCAGACGGGCTACGACCCCGACAGCCCGCTCTCGCGCGGCGAGGTCGGCAAGGTCGGCGTGCCGGTGCCGCACCTGGGGGAGATGCGCAAGCTGTTCGACGCCATCCCGCTGACCGGGATGAACACGTCGATGACGATCAACGCCACCGCGATGTGGCTGCTGGCGATGTACCAGGTGGCCGCGGAGGAGCAGAACCCCGAGCTGTCGCCGGAGGAGGTGGCGGGCCAGCTGGCCGGCACCACCCAGAACGACATCATCAAGGAGTACCTCTCGCGCGGGACCTACGTGTTCCCGCCCGAGCACTCCCTGCGCCTGATCAGCGACATGATCGCCTACACGGTCCACCAGATCCCGAAGTGGAACCCGATCAACATCTGCAGCTACCACCTGCAGGAGGCGGGCGCGACGCCGACGCAGGAGCTGGCGTACTCGCTGTGCACCGCGATCGCGGTCCTCGACGCCGTGAAGGCGTCGGGCCAGGTGGACGAGGCCGACTTCGAGAAGGTCGTCGGCCGCATCTCGTTCTTCGTGAACGCCGGCGTGCGCTTCGTCGAGGAGATGTGCAAGATGCGCGCGTTCGTGCAGCTGTGGGACGAGATCACCCGCGAGCGGTACGGCGTCACCGACGCGAAGATGCGCCGCTTCCGCTACGGCGTGCAGGTCAACAGCCTGGGGCTGACGGAGTCGCAGCCCGAGAACAACGTGCAGCGCATCGTGCTGGAGATGCTGGCGGTCACGCTGAGCAAGGACGCCCGGGCCCGCGCCGTGCAGCTGCCGGCGTGGAACGAGGCGCTCGGCCTGCCGCGTCCCTGGGACCAGCAGTGGTCGCTGCGCCTGCAGCAGGTGCTGGCCTACGAGTCGGACCTGCTGGAGTACGGCGACATCTTCGACGGCAGCCGCGTCGTCGAGGCGAAGGTCGCCGAGCTCGTGGAGAGCGCGAAGGCCGAGATCGACCGGGTCCAGGCGATGGGCGGCGCGATCGCGGCCGTCGAGTCGGGCTACATGAAGCAGGCTCTCGTCTCCTCGCACGCGGCCCGTCGGGCGCGGATCGAGCGCGGCGAGGAGATCATCGTCGGGGTCAACAAGTTCCAGAGCACGGAGCCGTCGCCCCTGACCGCCGACCTCGACGGTGCGATCCAGACCGCCGACCCCGAGGCCGAGGCGGCCGCCATCGCGTCGGTCGAGGCGTGGAAGGCCGAGCGCGACGAGAAGGCCGTGGCCGAGGCGCTGGCCCGCCTGGCCGCGGACGCGAAGTCCGACACCAACCTCATGCACGCCACCCTGGCCGCCGCCCGCGCGGGCGCCACGACGGGGGAGTGGGCCGGCACGCTGCGCGAGGTCTTCGGGGAGTTCCGCGCGCCGACGGGCGTCTCCGGCGCGGTCGGCGTCGCCGAGGCGGGCGCCGAGCTCACCGCGGTGCGCGAGCGGGTCGCCGGCACCGGCGAGGAGCTGGGCGGCCGGCTGCGCCTCCTCGTGGGCAAGCCCGGGCTGGACGGGCACTCCAACGGCGCCGAGCAGGTCGCCGTGCGGGCCCGCGACGCCGGCTTCGAGGTCGTCTACCAGGGCATCCGGCTCACCCCGGAGCAGATCGTGTCGGCCGCGGTCGCCGAGGACGTGCACTGCGTCGGTCTCTCGATCCTGTCGGGCTCGCACATGGAGCTGGTGCCCGACGTGCTCGAGGGCCTGCGGGCCGCGGGCGCCGACGACATCCCGGTCATCGTCGGCGGGATCATCCCCGACTCCGACGCCCGCCGGCTGCGCGAGCTCGGCGTCGCGGCGGTCTACACGCCCAAGGACTTCGGCCTGACCGAGATCATGGGCGGCATCGTCGACGTCATCCGCGAGGCCAACGGCCTCGCCTGAGCGCGGGGCCGACCGTTCAGCGGCGAGCGCGCCGTACCAGGGTGAGGGCGAAGCAGGTCAGCGCACCGGCGAGCAGCACCAGCCCCAGGGCGACCAGGGCGTTGGCCACCTGCGCGGAGACGTAGAGCTTCAGCACGCCCACGTCGCCCTCGCCCTCGCCGTCCCCGAAGACGGAGTGGGTGAGCGCGTCCGGCACGCCGCTGACCAGCATCGAGGTCAGGGCCATGACGAGCAGCACGACGCCGGCCCCGGTGGTGCCCGGACCGCCCGCGGGTCGGGCGGGGGAGGTCGGGCGGGGCGACGGCGGCGGGTACGCCGGGTCCCGCGGCGGCGGGGGAGGCTGGCTGCTCATGGCGGGCCACCCTTCCCGGCGGGGGGTCGCAGGCAAACGCCGGGCGCGGCCCGGGGTGCGCCCGGGGTGTGCCGGGGTGCGGTGCCGGTCACACAGGAAGGCGAGCCTTCCCGGGTCCCGTAGGATCGAGCCCGTGGGCAAGTCGAAGGGGAAGAAGCTCCCCAAGTTGAAGTGCTGCGAGTCGAGGTCGAAGTGCGGCCGCTGCCCCCTGCGCATGCTCAAGGAGGGCACGCTGCCGGACGGCTACACCGTCAAGCACCGCCACCTCGTGCGCGTCGACGGCAAGAAGGTCTCGAAGAAGAAGCTGGAGAAGGCTGCCTGAGCGCCCGCCGCGACGCGGCGCCTGCCATGATCACCGCAGCCGTCGCCCGTGACCGAGGAGTGCCCATGCCCGCCGCCCGCTTCGCCGAGCAGCTCAACGCCCAGATCGGCAACGAGCTCGCCGCCCACAACCAGTACCTGGCGTGCGCGGTCTACTACGACGCCCTGACCATGCCGCAGATGGCCGCGTTTTTCTACGGCCAGGCGGTCGAGGAGCGCGACCACGCGATGATGATGGTCAAGTACCTCCTCGACACCGACGCCGCCGTGACGATCCCCGGCGTCGGCGCCCCGATCTCCGCGTTCGACGACCTCGTCGCCCCCGTCGCGCTCGCGCTGGCGCAGGAGAAGAAGGTGACCGAGCAGATCAACGCGCTGCTGCGCACCGCCCGCGAGGAGAGCGACTTCGCCTCCGAGCAGTTCATGCAGTGGTTCATCAAGGAGCAGGTCGAGGAGGTCGCCACCATGAGCGACCTGCTGACGGTCGTGACCCGCAGCCGGGACGACGTCAACGACATCGAGGAGTACGTCGCGCGCGAGCAGCGCGCGGAGGCCGCCGACCCGACCGCGCCGCCGGTCGCGGGCGCGTGAGCAGGGCCGTCCGGTGAGTCGCGTGATCGTCGTCGGCGCCGGGGTCGTGGGCCTCTCGGCGGCGGTCCGCCTGCTCGAGGACGGTCACCGGGTCGACGTCGTCGCCCGCGACCTGCCCCTGGAGACGACCTCGGCGGTGGCCGGGGCGATCTGGTACCCCTACCTCGCCTTCCCCCGCACCCGGGTGGGCGACTGGGGGCGCACGACGTACGCCGTGCTCGACGCGATCGCCGACACCGACCCCGACGCGGGGGTGGTCCTGCGCGAGGGCACCGAGGTGTTCCGCACGCCGACCCCCGACCCGTGGTGGGCCGACGGCGGGCCCGCGCTGGCCCGCGAGACCGCGCTGCCGGACGGGTACGTCGACGGGTGGACGTTCCGCACCCCGCTCGTCGAGATGCCCGTCTACCTGCGGTGGCTGGCCGGGCGCGTCGAGGCGCTGGGCGGCACCATCACCCGCATGAACCTCTCGGCGCTGCCGAGCTCCGCGGACGTGGTCGTCAACTGCACGGGCATCGGGTCGCGGCTGCTCGCCTCCGACTGCACGGTGGTGCCCAACCGCGGCCAGGTCGTGGTCGTCGAGCAGTTCGGGCTCGACCGGTGGTGGCTCGACCCGTCGGGCGAGGACCCCACCTACGTCATCCCCCGCAGCCGCGACGTGGTGGTCGGCGGCACCGACCTGGAGGGGGAGTGGAGCCGCACCCCGTCACCGGAGGTGGCGGCGTCGATCCTGGCCCGCGCCGCGCGTCTCGTGCCGGGCCTGCGCGACGCCCGGGTGCTGCGGCACAAGGTGGGTCTGCGGCCGCTGCGTCCCGCCGTACGCGTCGAGCGGGTGGGTGACGTCGTCCACTGCTACGGCCACGGCGGTGCCGGGGTCACCCTTTCGTGGGGGTGCGCGGAGGAGGTCGCGCGACTCGTCGGCGCGACCGGCCCGGTCACGCCCTCGATGGAGGCTCGCCGGGCGTGACGGGCTCGACCGCCCCCACCGCGGTAGCGGGGAGCTCGCCGTACACGTGGGGGTAGGTGTCGTCGCCGACCGGGTCCTCCCGCCACGGGATCCCGAGCTCGTCGAGCCGGTCCGTGTCGACGACGAGCAGCACCAGCGGCTCGGTGACGTCGGCGTACCAGCGCTCCAGCACACCGTCGACCTGCTCGGCGCGCGCCGCGTGGAGGAAGCCCTCCTGCTCGAGGCTGCGCCCCCGGGTCGACGTGGTGTACGAGCCGGTCGCCCGGGCCCGCTCCCAGTCCGCGGCGGTGGCGACGTGGTGGATCAGCATGCTCAGCGCTCCGGGTAGTCGACGAGGTGGTCCTCCCACGCGTCGGCGGCGGCGCGCAGGTCGGGCGACGGTACGACGAGCCCCACCGTCGTGGGAACGCCGGGCGAGTGGGTGGCGCGCAGCCGCACCTCGAGCGCGGCGCTCCCGCCCGCCTGGCGCGAGAGGCGGAAGGCCAGCGTCGGCTCGGTGAACGTCAGGCTCGCCCAGCCCCGGCCGTCCGCGACGGCACGGAGCCAGTCGGCGAGCGCCCGGGCCTCGGTCGCGGTGAGGCAGGGCTCGCTCACCCGGTGCGTCGCCGCGCCGGTGCGGAGGACGGCGTCGACGACGAGCCAGTTGGCGTCGGGGTCGTAGGCCTCCGCGGTGCTCGCGGCGCCGGGGAACTCGTAGCCGCGCACGGTCAGCTCGAGACCGCGTCCGGCGGGGTCGAGGAGGCGCAGGCTCACGACCGGGTCCTCAAAAGAGCCGGTCCTCGGCGTCGTCCATGCCGCGCAGCGCGTCGTAGTCGACCACCGCGCAGGTGATGCCGCGGTCGGTGGCCAGCACGCGGGCCTGCGGCTTGATCTCCTGCGCGGCGAAGATGCCGCGCACGGGACGCAGCGCGGGGTCGCGGTTGAGCAGCTCGAGGTAGCGGGTGAGCTGCTCGACGCCGTCGATCTCGCCGCGGCGCTTGATCTCGACCGCCACCGAGGCGCCGAGGGCGTCGCGGCACATCAGGTCGACCGGCCCGATGGCGGTGGGGTACTCCCGCCGTACCAGCGTGAGGCCGTCGGCCAGGGTGGCCGGGTGCTCGGCGAGCAGGGCCTGCAGGTGCTTCTCGACGCCGTCCTTCTGCAGGCCCGGGTCGACGCCCAGGTCGTGGCTGGAGTCGGAGAGCACCTCGGCGATGAGGATGCGCAAGGTGTCGTCGCCCTTGCTGGTGACGACCCACTCGACGGCCCCGTCCTCGGTGGTGCCCTCCACGAGGCGGCACGGCGGGCTCATCCAGTTGAGCGGCTTGTAGGAGCCGCCGTCGGAGTGCACGAGCACCGAGCCGTCGGCCTTCACCATGATGACCCGCGTGGCCATCGGGAGGTGCGCGGTCAGGCGCCCGGCGTAGTCCACCTGGCAACGAGCGACGACGAGTCTCACGTCGGGGCAATCTACCGGCGGTCCGCGGCGGCCGGCGGCGGGGGCGGCGGGCGGGACGTGACGCCGCCCACAAAGGGACTTACCGGTGAGTAGGTTTCGTGTCATCATCGCCGCCATGACCTCACACAACGAGCAGATCAGCGCCACCCTGGTCTACCCGTACCTCAACCACGCCGTGCGGATGTACGAGTCCGGCTACGCCACGCGCGGCGACGTGGACGCGGGCATGCGGTTCGGCTGCGGCTACCCCGTCGGGCCGCTGCAGGCCCTCGACGAGATCGGTCTGGACGTCGTGCGCGACGCCCTCGCCGCGCGGTACGCCGAGAGCGGCGACCACCTGCACCAGCCCGCCGAGCTGCTCGAGAAGCTCGTCGCGGAGGGTCGCACCGGGCGCGCGTCCGGTCGAGGCCTCTACACGTGGGCCGACGGCGCCGTCGTCGCCGACGAGGAGACCCCGTCCTCCGACGACGCCCCGCAGCTGCGCCACGAGGTGCGGAGCGTGGGCGTGGTCGGCACCGGCACCATGGCCGCCGGCATCGTCGAGGTGTTCGCCAAGGCCGGGTTCGAGGTCACGTACGTCGGTCGCAGCGACGACAAGCTCGCAGGCGTCGTCGCCACGATCACCAAGAACCAGGACCGCGCGATCGCCAAGGGCCGCGGCGACGAGGCGACGAAGACCGCCGTGCTCGGACGCCTGCACGGCGCCACCTCCCGCGAGGCGCTCGCCGACGTCGACCTCGTCGTCGAGGCCATCGCGGAGGACCTCGCGGTGAAGACCGAGCTCTTCGCCGACCTCGACCGCATCTGCAAGCCGGGCGCGATCCTCGCGACGACGACGTCCTCGCTGCCGATCGCCCGGTGCGCCGAGGCCACCTCGCGTCCCGAGGCCGTCATCGGCATGCACTTCTTCAACCCGGCGCCGGTCATGAAGCTCGTCGAGGTCGTGACGACGGAGAGCACCGCCCCCGAGGTCGACGAGACCGTGCGCGCGCTCTGCGCCCAGGTCGGCAAGGTGGCCGTCTCGTGCGGCGACCGCGCCGGCTTCATCGTCAACGCGTTGCTGTTCCCCTACCTCAACGACGCGGCGCTGCTCGCCGAGCAGGGCACGCACTCCCTGGTCGAGATCGACGCGGCGATCAAGGAGCAGGTGGGGCTGCCGATGGGCCCCTTCGAGCTGCTCGACGTGGTCGGCAACGACGTGTCGCTCGCCATCCAGCAGGAGCTGCACCGCGAGTTCGGCGAGCCGGGTCTGGCGCCGGCGCGCACGCTCGAGGAGGCGGTGGCCCAGGGTCGCCTCGGTCGCAAGACCGGCGCCGGGTTCCACGACTACAGCTGACCCTCGGCAGGGTCCTGACGGCGGGGTGCCGGGCGCGCGGGTCGCGGCCGGCACCCCGTCGCCGTGCCCGCGTGGTTCACTGACCGACGGCGCCGGGGCCCACCCGGTCGAGCGGGGGGACGCGATGGGCGCGCGAGGCACCGGGCGGGTACGACGTGGGGCCGCGGTGGCCGGGACGGTGGCCGCGCTGGCGCTCGCGGCGGCCGGGTGCGCGACCCAGGCGGGCGACGAGGGGCCGGGCGAGAGCACGGAGCGCAGCGCGGAGGCGGACGGGGCCGTCGGTCTGCCTCCGGCCGGGGCACGCTGGGACTACCAGATCGGCGGCCCGCGCGACGTGCCCGACGACGTCGCCGTGGTGGAGCGCGACCGCGCGGCCGAGCCGCTCGCGGGTGTCTACAACCTCTGCTACGTGAACGCGTTCCAGGCCCAGCCCGGCGACGAGGCCACCTGGGGGGACCTGCTCCTCGTGGACGCGGCGGGGGAGCCCGTCGTCGACGAGGACTGGGACGAGGTGCTCCTCGACACCTCCACACCGGAGCGGCGCGAGGCGCTCGTCGCGGTGGTGCGGCCGTGGATCGAGGGCTGCGCCGAGGACGGCTTCGACGCGGTCGAGCTCGACAACCTCGACTCCTTCCTCCGCTCCGACGGGCTGCTCACGCTGGACGACGCGGCGGCGTACGCCGAGCTGCTCGTCGAGGTCGGCCACGAGGCCGGGCTCGCCGTCGCGCAGAAGAACCTGGGGGAGTACGACGGCACCGCGGTCGGCTTCGACCTGGCGGTGGTCGAGGAGTGCGGCGCGTACGACGAGTGCGGCGCCTCCACCGCGTCGTACGGCGACCGCGTGCTCGTCGTGGAGTACACCGACGAGGGCCTCGCGACGGCGTGCGCCGGCTGGGGTGACGAGCTGTCGGTGGTGCGGCGCGACCTCGACCTCGCCCCCGACGGCGAGCGCGCCTGGTGCGACTAGCCTTCTCGGCGTGGCCCAGAAGATCCGAGCGAACTCCGTCCTCCCGGCGCGCCGCGAGGCGCTGACGCTGCACACGGCCGACGGGCTCGCGCTCGTCGGGGAGCTGGCGCTGCCGGAGGACCGCGACCCGGTCGCGACGATCATCTGCCTGCACCCGCTGCCCACGCACGGCGGGATGATGGACAGCCACGTCTTCCGCAAGGCCGCGTTCCGCCTGCCGGCGCTGGCCGGGGTCGCCGTGCTCCGCTACAACTCGCGCGGCACGTGGAGCGAGCAGGGCACGAGCGAGGGCACCTTCGACAACGGGGTCGGCGAGCGCTTCGACGTCGCCGCCGCGATCGAGTACGCCGAGTTCGGTGACCTCCCCGACGTGTGGCTCGTCGGCTGGTCGTTCGGCACGGACGTCACCTTGATGCACGGCCTGGACCCCCACGTGCGCGGCGCCGTGCTGCTCAGCCCGCCGCTGCGCTACTCGCTCCCCGAGCACCTCGAGGCATGGGCGACATCGGGCAAGCCCCTGACCGCGCTGGTGCCGGAGCACGACGACTACCTGCGGCCCGACGAGGCGCGCGAGCGCTTCGCCGTCGTCCCGCAGGCGGAGGTCGTCGGGGTCGACGGCGCGAAGCACCTCTGGGTGGGCGACGCCGAGCGGGTGCTGGACGAGGTCGTCGCGCGCGTCGCGCCCGGCGTGGCCGTGCCGTTGCCGCGGGAGTGGGACGGGCCGATGAAGAGCGCCGACTCGAGCGCGTACAACGCGCACAACCTCGCGGCGTACGCCGACGTGCCGGTCCCCGGGCCCGCCCAGCGCTCCGCGGAGGACTGAGCCCCGGCGTGGGCACGCTCAGCCGCGGGCGGGCACGGCCGCGGGGCCGGGCTCAGCCGTTCTGGCGCGCCCGGTAGGCCGCCACCGCCGTGCGGTTGCCGCACGTGGTCGAGCAGAACTTCCGCGAGCGGTTGCGCGACAGGTCCAGCACGATGCCCGCGCAGTCGTCGGCCGCGCACAGGCTGAGCCGCGACATCTCGTCGGAGCGGATGACGTCGACCATGGCCATCGCGGTCTCGACGGCGATGCGCTCGGCGAACGGGCGGTCGGGGTCGATGGCGTGCAGGTGCCAGTCCCAGCCGTCGTGCCGGGCGAGCTGGGGGAGCGCGCCGGCCTCGGCGAGCATGGCGTTGACGATGCCGACGGCGTCGTCGCGGGTGCTCGTCAGCAGCGTGCGCAGCCGCGGGCGCAGGTCGCGCACCTCGTCGAGCTCGGCCCGGGTGCGGTCGTGGCGGCCGGCGTACTCGAACCCCGCGAAGAACTCGTCGAGGTCCGCCACGGTCGTCATCGTGTCCGGTGGCTCGGCGCTGTTGACCAGTGCGACGGCCGACCCGAGCGAGACCTCGGTGTCATGCGTGAAAAGCATTTTGACACCTTACCAAGCGAGGTCTACCGTCATGACCCATGACGACGTTGACTCCTGACACCCCCGTGGCCGTGGTGCCCGGCCAGCGACTCGGCGCGGGGCTGCTGCTCGCGCTGACCTCCGCCTCGGCGTTCGGGATGTCGGGGGCGCTGGCGCGCGGCCTGCTCGACGCGGGCTGGACCGCCGGCGCCGCCGTGACGGCGCGCGTCTCCCTGGCCGCGCTCGTGCTGCTGGTGCCCGCCGTGCTCGTCCTGCGGGGCCGGTGGGGGACCCTGCTCGGCCAGCCGCGCACGCTCGGCACCGTCGCGCTCTACGGCGTGCTCGCCGTGGCCGGGGCGCAGCTCTGCTACTTCTACGCGGTGTCGTACCTGCAGGTCGGGGTGGCGCTGCTCATCGAGTACACCGCGCCCGTCGCGGTCATCGTCTGGATGTGGCTGCGCCACGGCCAGCGCCCCGGGCGCACGACCGTGGCGGGCGCCGCGGTGGCGGCCGTCGGCCTCGCGATGGTGCTCGGCGTCGTGGGCAGCGGTGTCGACCTCGACGTTGTCGGCGTGCTGTGGGGGCTGGGCGCGATGATCGGCTGCGCGGCGTACTTCGTCATCTCCGCCGACGGGGACAACGGCCTGCCCGGCACGGTCCTGGCCGCCGGCGGCCTCACCGTCGGCGCGCTCACCCTCGGCACGGCGGGTCTCGTCGGGGTGCTGCCCATGGCGGCGACCACCGCAGACGTCGTGTACGGCGGGACCGCCGTCCCGTGGTGGCTCCCGGTGCTGGGCCTCGGTCTGGTGACCGCGGCGCTCGCCTACACGACCGGGATCGCCGCGTCGCGTCGCCTCGGCTCGCGCCTCGCGTCGTTCGTCGCGCTCTCCGAGGTCGTCATGGCGCTGGTGTTCGCGTGGCTGCTGCTCGGCGAGCTGCCCGGCCCGCTGCAGCTGGTGGGCGGACTGCTCATCCTCGCCGGCGTCATCGTGGTCAAGCTGGGCGAGGCCGGCGTCCAGGAGGTCCGCATCGGCGAGCCCGAGAGCGCCGAGGTCGCCGAGGCGGGCTGAGCCCGCCGTACCGGACCCTGCGCGGGAGACCTGCGCTCTGCGGCCCAGGCATCGGCCGTAGAGCACAGGTCCCCCGCTCAGGCGGGGAATACTGAGCCCCCGCCCGAGCCTCAGGCCTGGGCGTCCTCGTCGGCCGCGAAGCCGGCGACGACGTCGCGCAGTGCGCCCAGCTGGGCGGCGATCGCGTCGCGGCGCCGGGCCATGCGCTCGGCCTCCGACTTGAGCGCGGCGAGCTCGCGCGCCGCCTCGGCGTGGCCCGAGGCCTGGATCGACTCGCTCTGCGTGCGGGCGGAGGCGACGATCTGCTCGGCCTCGCGGCGGGCGCGGCTGAGCAGCGCCTCGGCCTCGCGCTGCGCCTGCTCGCGCTGCGCGGAGCCCTGGGCGATCGCCTCGCGGGCCCGCTCCTCGGCGGCCACGGCGCGCTCCTCGGCCTCGGTCACGATCTGGTTGGTCTGCGCCATCGCGCTCGCGTGGTGGTCGGCGGCCTCGCGGGCCAGGCGCTCCTTCTCGACGGCGAGGGCCCGGCGGGCCTCCTGGACCTCGCGGTCGGCGCCGGCACGCAGCTTCTCGGCCTCGCGGGTCGCGCTGCTGCGCAGGTCGTTGGCCTCCTGCTCGGCGGCCAGGCGCAGCTGGGCGGCCTCGCGCTTGGCGGACGCGATCACGTCGGAGGCCTCGGAGCGGGCCAGGGTCCGCTCCTGCTCGGCGTCCGCGATGATCCGCGTGCGCTGGTCCTCGAGGTCGCGCAGCTGGACGGCGCGCATGTCCTCGGCCTCGCGCGCGGCGTCGGCGCGGATGGCGCGCGCGTCGCGGTTGGCCTGCTCGAGGATCTCGGACGCCTCCTGGGCGGCCGTCTCGCGCACGTCGCTCGCCTCCTCCTCGGCCAGGCGCAGCATCTCGCTCGCGCGGCCGCCGAGGCCGGCGTACGTCGGGTTCTTGAACTCGGCGACCTGCTGGTGGAGGGCGTGGACCTCCGCCTCCAGCTCGGCGATGCGGTGCTCGGCACCGCTCAGCCCGGCGGCGAGGCCCGCCTTCTCGTCGATGACCTGCTGCAGGGCCCGGTTGACCGCCTCCTGGTCGTAGCCGCCGCGCCGCACGACCGGCAGGGCCGGCACCGTGCCGCGCGTCGGGACCGGACCGGGGGCCGCGGTGGCGCCGCGCGGGGGGACGGCGGCCCGGACCTGGGTGCCGCCGGGACGGGGCGGCACGGGGGCCCGCCCGGGCT